>JAZNMA010000001.1:0-27195 GCA_045579345.1 Christensenellaceae bacterium
TTAGAAGAAACTCTTGCCGCATATCTTTTCGTTGTAACAACCATTAAAAAAGCAAACCTTACCGTATCAAAAATGAACGAAAAAGAAGTTTACTTTATCAACAACTGGGAAGCGGAAAAATACCGCCGTTCAGTTAAGTAATTTAATAAAAACCAAAGCAATAAAAACTTTCACGAAAAATTTGTGAAAGTTTTTTGTTGTCAGATATTCATTTTTGTAAACATGCATAAAAACCAATATTATGCGATTAAAAATGCATAAATTCAATTAAATGCATAAAAACAGTAAATATTCTATAAAAATATTCATAAAAAAATTAAAATATGTACGATATTTCGTTGACATAAATTATTTAATGATTTATAATATCAAAGTAAATAAAAATCTTAGGAGTACGTTATGAAAAAAGAAGATATTAAGAAGGTTGTTTTAGCATATTCAGGTGGTCTTGACACGTCGATTATTATTCCGTGGCTTAAAGAAAATTACAATAATTGTGAAGTAATTGCCGTTGCTGGAAACGTTGGTCAAGCAGACGAACTTGAAGGTTTAGAAGAAAAGGCAATAAAGACTGGTGCGTCAAAGTGCTACGTTTTAGATTTAAGTGATGATTACGTTGATAATTATATTATTCCTTGCGTAAAAGCAGGCGCAATATATGAAGAATATCTTTTAGGTACTTCACATGCACGTCCTTGCATTGCAAAGGCACTTGCAGAAATTGCTATTAAAGAAGGAGCAGACGCTATTGCGCACGGCTGTACTGGTAAGGGTAACGACCAAGTTCGTTTTGAACTTACCTTTAAGCACTTTGTTCCAGATATGGCAATAATCGCACCCTGGCGTGGATGGGACATTAAGTCTCGTGAAGAAGAAATCGACTATGCTGAAGCACATAACGTTCCTTTAAAAATAAATAGAGAAACAAACTACTCAAAAGACAAAAACTTGTGGCACTTATCACACGAAGGCTTAGATTTAGAAGATACTGGCAACGAACCTACTTATGAAAAGAAAGGGTTCTTAGAAATGGGTGTTTCACCTATTGATGCACCGGATAAACCTACTTATATTGAATTAGATTTTGTTAAGGGCGCACCCGTCGCTCTTGATGGAAAGAAAATGAGTGCAAAAGAAATCATATTAGAACTTAACAAACTTGGCGGTGCAAACGGTATAGGAATACTCGACATCGTTGAAAACCGTTTAGTTGGAATGAAGTGTCGTGGCGTTTACGAAACACCGGGTGGTGCAATCTTATATAAAGCGCACAGCGTTTTAGAAACGTTGTGTCTTGACAAATACACAATGCACGAAAAGCAAAAACTTGCAGTTACGTACGGAGAATTAGTTTATAACGGGCAATGGTTTACACCGCTCCGTGAAGCACTTGCTGCGTTCGTAGACAAAACACAAGAAAAGGTTAACGGTAAAGTTCGCTTAAAGCTTTATAAAGGTAATATGATTAATGCAGGCGTATGGAGTCCTGATTCACTTTACAGTGAAGAAATCGCAACCTTTGGTGAAAGTGATTACAATCAAAAAGATGCAGATGGATTTATAAACCTTTTCGGCTTGCCTATTAAGGTTGCCGCTATGGTCAATAAGGAAAATAAATAAGCTAGAACGGTATTCGTCCTGCACGGCTTTTTTCCGCGCAGGACAATTTTCATTTTTATAAACGGAGAAATATTATGGCTAAAATGTGGGCGGGGCGCACGGATGGCGTTACCGATAAACTTGCGGACGATTTCAATTCGTCAATAAAGTTTGATAGCAGAATGTATAAACAAGATATTTTGGGGAGTATTGCACACGCAAGTATGCTTTCATCTAAAAATATCATTTCTCAATCAGAGGCGGACGCTATCATTGACGGCCTAGACGAAATTTATAACGATATAGAGAGTGGTAGGCTTTCAATTGATTACTCGTGCGAAGACATTCACATGTTCGTTGAACAGGTGTTAACCGAACGGATAGGTGACGTGGGTAAAAAATTACATACGGCTAGAAGTCGTAACGACCAAGTTGCACTTGATACTAGAATGTATCTTCGCGATAGAACTAACGCCATAATTGAAAAAATCTGCGAATTATTATCGGCAATTACTTTGAAAGCAGAAGAACATAAAAGTTCAATAATGCCTGGATACACGCATTTGCAACGCGCGCAACCCATAACTTTTGGGCATCATTTAATGGCGTATGCAATGATGTTTTTAAGAGATATTGACCGCTTTAAGGATTTAATTAAGCGCATAAATATTTGTCCAATCGGAAGTTGCGCTTTAGCTGGGACAACCTATGACACAGATAGGCGTTTTGAAGCGGAAAAGTTAGGATTTAGCGATATTGCATTAAATAGTATTGACGGTGTTTCTGATAGGGATTTTTGTGTGGAATTTGCAAGTAATTGTTCAATTCTTATGATGCACCTTTCAAGGCTATCTGAAGAAATCATTTTATGGTCAAGTTGGGAGTTTAAGTTTATCGAACTTTCTGATGCCTATACTACGGGTTCGTCCATTATGCCACAGAAGAAAAACTCCGATATGGCAGAGCTTGTTCGTGGTAAAACGGGCAGAGTCTACGGAGATTTAATGGGACTTTTAACCATGCTTAAAGGACTTCCACTTGCTTATAATAAAGACATGCAAGAAGATAAAGAGAGTGTTTTTGACGCCGCAGACACTGTAGATATGTGTCTTGACGTATTTGCGCCTATGGTTGCGACCATGAAAGTTTTAAAAGAGAACATGAAACTTGCCGCACAAAAAGGCTTTATAAATGCCACCGATTTAGCTGATTATTTGGTTAAAAAAGGCTTGCCGTTTAGAAGTGCTTATAAAATTTGCGGACAAATCGTTGGCGACTGTATTAAAAATAACAAAGTTTTAGAAACTTTAGAACTTTCTGAATATAAAAAGTATAGTGATTTATTTGAACAAGATTTGTTTGAAGAAATTAGTTTAGAAACTTGCGTATTAAAACGTATATCGGAAGGGGGAACTTCTCCTGACTCGGTTCAAAAACAAATTGATTTTGTTAAAAGGTATATACAATGAAAAAAGTTTTTATTGACGGTAGTGCAGGGACTACGGGCTTAAAAATTGTAGAAAGACTGTCAAAAAGAGATGACATTGAGTTAATTAAACTTTCTGATGAGCTTAGAAAGGATATTGAAGCAAGAAAACAGGCTTTAAATTCTTGTGATTTAGCGTTTTTATGCTTGCCTGATGCAGCTGCAATTGAAGCCGTTTCTTTAATTGAAAATCCGTCGGTTAAGGTTATTGATACTTCAACGGCACATAGGGTAAATGCCGAATGGACATACGGTTTTCCTGAACTTCAAGGCAAAAGAGAGCTTATTAAAAACTCATTTAGAATTGCTAATCCAGGCTGTCATGCAAGTGGTTTTATTGCGCTTGTCGCTCCGCTTATAGAAAATAAATTAATAAGCGACCAAGTGTGCCTAACTTCTTTTTCTATCACCGGTTACACCGGCGGAGGAAAGAAAATGATTGCTGAGTACGAAGATGATGAAAGACCGATTTTATACAACGCACCGCGCCAATATGCATTAACTCAAAATCATAAGCATTTGCCGGAGATTAAAACTCTTTGTAAGCTTAAAAATTCACCTGTTTTCTGTCCTATCGTTTCAGATTATGATAGAGGGATGGAAGTAACGGTTCCGTTATTTAAAAAAGATATAAATGGTAGCATAGGGGATATAAAACAGCTCTATAAATCAGTTTATAACGGAAAAGTCGTGAAGTATAAGGAAAATGCAGACGAGGGCGGATTGCTTTCCGCTTGTTCAATGAGTGGACGAGACGATATGGAAATTTCCGTATTCGGGAATGAAGATAGAATTTTATTAGTTTCTCGTTTTGATAATTTAGGGAAAGGTGCATCTGGCGCAGCGATACAAAACATGAATATACTGCTCGGCGTAGAAGAAACTACTGGGCTTAATTTAGGAGATTAAATATGAAAATTATAACAGGCGGTGTATGTGCCGCAAAAGGTTTTTTAGCAAGCGGAATACATTGTGGAATAAGGAAAAACCGCACGAAGAAAGACTTATCATTAATTTATAGCCAAGTTCCGGCTAGTGCGGCTGCAGTTTATACTACTAATTTAGTTAAGGGCGCGCCTCTTATCGTGACAAAAAACCATATCGAAAATGGCGTGGCACAAGCTGTAATTTGTAACAGCGGTAATGCAAATACTTGTAACGCAGACGGTATTGAAATTGCTGAGAAAATGTGTGAACTTATTGCAAACGAGCTTAATATAAAAAGCGAAGATATAGTCGTTGCTTCAACTGGAGTAATAGGTCAACCGCTTTCAATAGAGCCAATAAAAGCGGGCGTTCCTCAACTCGTTAAAGATTTAAAAGAGGACGGGAGCGCGGCTGCCGCAGAGGGCATTATGACAACCGACACTGTAATGAAGGAAATTGCATTAGAGTTCACGGTTGGTGGAAAGGTTTGTAAAATCGGTGGTATCGCTAAAGGTAGTGGAATGATTCATCCAAACATGGCAACTATGCTCGTATTTATTACTACAGACGTCAACATTTCGAAAGAAATGTTGGATAAAGCGTTAAAATCCGATATTCAAAACACTTTCAATATGATTAGTATTGACGGTGACACTTCTACCAACGACATGGTTACAGTTCTCGCAAACGGTTTAGCTGGCAACGAGAAAATCGTTGAAGAAGGAGAAAGTTTTAATGCGTTCATGAAAGCGTTAAATACGGTAAACGTAAGTTTGTGTAGAGCGATTGCAAGTGACGGAGAAGGAGCGACCAAACTTTTAGAATGCTCAGTTACCGGCGCAAAAGATTTATGCACGGCAAAGACGGTCGCAAAAAGCGTAGTATGTTCTAGTCTTACAAAAGCTGCTATGTTCGGTGCGGACGCTAACTGGGGCAGGGTGCTTTGTGCAATCGGTTATTCTGGGGCTAATGTAGACGTAAATAAAATAGACGTATTTTTTAAGTCTAATAAAGGTGAAATTCTAGTTTGTAAAGACGGAAGCGGTGTGGAATTTTCTGAAGAAAAAGCAAAAGAAGTTTTACTCGAAAAGGAAATTTTAATCGCAGTAAATCTTAACGACGGAGAATACTCTTCTTGCGCATGGGGTTGTGATTTAACGTACGATTACGTAAAAATAAACGGAGATTACCGTACTTAATACATTGGAGATATAATATGGATAAATATTTTTCAAACGCGCAACGCGCGGAAGTATTGACGCAAGCGTTGCCGTATATAAAAAGATACAACGGAGAAATAGTCGTTATCAAATATGGTGGTAACGCAATGATAAATCAGGAACTAAAAGAACAAGTTATGCAAGATATAGTTCTTTTGTGGCTTACCGGTGTAAAGGTGGTTTTAGTGCACGGAGGCGGGCCTGAGATAAGCGATATGATGAAAAAACTCGGCAAAGAAGCTAAGTTTGTGGACGGACTGCGCGTCACGGATAAAGAATCGGTTGATATTGTTCAAATGGTTTTGGCTGGAAAGATTAACAAGTCACTGGTCAACTACATAGAGAGAACAGGTGGCAAGGCAATGGGTATTTCCGGTATGGACGGAAGACTTATAGAAGCCAAAATGAAAAATGAGAAATTAGGCTATGTAGGCACTATCACTAAGGTCAATATCGAAACGGTAAACGACCTTTTAGAAAAAGATTATATTCCTGTAATATCAACTGTCGGTTGCGATAAAGAGGGCAACGTGTATAATATTAATGCAGATACGGCGGCGGCATTTATAGCAGGTGCATTGAATGCAAAAAGACTTATAATGATGACCGACATTGCGGGAATTCTTAAAGATAAAGACGACCCAAGCACACTTATTCCTGAAATTACAATAAGTGAGGCAAAAGCGCTTTTTGAGTCTGGTGTAATATCGGGCGGAATGATACCTAAAGTTGATTGCTGTATAGAAGCTATTGATAAAGGCGTAAAGAAAGTCATTATAATGGACGGAAGAGTGCCTCATTCAATTCTTATGGAGTTGTTTACTGATGAAGGTGCTGGAACGATGGTTCTTAAGGACAAATAGGTAACATATGAAAAACATAAATATTGATAAAGAATACATTGCCAATACATACGCGCGTTTTCCTGTTGAAATAGCGTACGGAAACGGCTCTTATCTTTACTCGCCTGATGGGAAAGAATATATAGATATGGGCTCAGGAATAGGCGTAACAGCGTTTGGCATTGCTGACGAAGAATGGAAAAAAGCGGTAATTGTGCAACTATCAAAAGTTCAGCACACGTCAAACCTTTATTATACAGAGCCGTGTGCGCGTTTAGCAAAAATGCTTTGCGAAAGAACAGGTATGAAAAAAGTATTTTTCGGTAATTCTGGAGCGGAAGCAAACGAATGTGCGATTAAAGTTGCAAGAAAATACGGCTTGGATAAAAAGGGTAAGGATTGTAACGTTATTATAACATTAAAGAACAGTTTTCACGGAAGAACTTTAACAACGCTCGCGGCAACAGGGCAAGATAAGTTTCACGAATTATTTCAACCTTTAACTACTGGATTTGTACATGCAGATGCAAACGATTTAAAAAGCGTTGAAACGCTTATTGAAAGTAATAACGTTTGCGGTATTATGATTGAATGTGTTCAAGGCGAAGGCGGGGTAAACGTCCTTACACAAGAGTTCGTAAAAGGCATTCGTGATTTATGTGATAAAAAAGATATAATTTTTATCGTGGACGAAGTGCAAACGGGTAACGGTAGGACTGGCGAGCTTTATGCATATATGCACTACGGTATTAAGCCGGACGTTATAACTTCTGCAAAAGGTTTAGGTGGCGGACTTCCTATAGGTTGCTGCATAATGAATGAAAAAACTGAAAAAGTCTTATCGTTCGGTGACCACGGCTCTACCTTTGGTGGCAATCCTGTATGTTCTGCGGGTGCAATTAGCGTAATAGAGCGAATTGACCAAGCTTTTCTTAATGAAGTAAAAATAAAGAGCGAGTACGTATTTAATGAACTAAAGGACGCTGAAGGGGTTGAAAGCATAAGTGGTTTGGGACTTATGTTAGGCATAAAAACCATTCGACCGGCAAAAGACGTCGTTTCCGATTGTATTGAAAAAGGCGTTTTGTGTTTGACGGCTAAAGATAAGGTAAGATTATTACCCGCACTTAACATTCCGTTTGAAACGCTAAAAAAAGCGATTGATATAATAAAGAAATCTTGCGCAAAATAAGGAGAAGTTAAAATGAATTTAAAAGGCAAAAGTTTTCTTAAACTTTTAGATTTCACCCCTCAAGAAATATCGGGCTTAATAGATTACGCAAAAGAACTTAAAGAGAAAAAGAAAAAGGGAATAGCGCATAGGATATGCGAAGGAAAAAACATCGCGCTTATATTCGAAAAGACAAGTACCCGTACGCGTTGTAGTTTTGAAGTGGCTGCGGCAGACTTAGGCATGCACCCGGTTTATTTAGACCCGCAAGGCTCACAGATAGGAAAAAAAGAAAGCATAGCTGATACGGCAAGAGTATTAGGTAGAATGTTCGATGGTATCGAATACCGTGGTTTCGGGCAAGAAATCGTTGAAGATTTAGCAAAATATTCAGGTGTTCCCGTTTGGAACGGACTTACAAATGAATATCACCCCACTCAGATATTAGCAGATTTTTTAACTATAGAAGAGCACTTTGGCTCACTTAAAGGTAAAAAATTGGTATACATGGGTGATGCAAGGTATAATATGGGCAATTCGCTAATGGTTGGCTGTGCAAAAATGAGCATGCATTTTGTAGCGTGCGCACCCGAAAAATATTTTCCGAATAAAGAGCTGATATACGAGTGTGAACAAATAGCAAAAGAAACAGGTGCGGTTTTAGAGTTTATTGCCGAGCCTATGGTCGCAACCAAGAATGCAGACGTGATTTATACAGACGTTTGGGTGTCTATGGGCGAGCCAGAAGGGGTTTGGAAAGAAAGAATAAATGATTTGTTACCGTATCAAGTAAATAGAAAAGTTATGGAAAACGCCGGAGCGAAATGTAGATTTATGCATTGCTTACCAGCTTTCCACGACCTAAAAACAAAAGTTGGAAAGGAAATTTTTGAAAAGTTCAATATTAGTGAGATGGAAGTGACGGACGAAGTTTTTGAAAGTAGTCAGTCGATAGTATTCGACCAAGCGGAAAATCGTATGCATACCATAAAAGCGGTTATGGCAGCAACGCTTTCTTAAATTTAATTAGAAATAAAAATAACGGCGCATCGCTACATTGCGATGCGCCGTTAAACTTTTTAATTATCACGCTTTTTGTTTTCTTTTAATAAATAGATGAATTATAAATGTTATAATTAGAATAAATAAACTTACTGCGAAGATAACGAAGTAATAAAAATCCCAACTTATGACTTCAAACAAGTAAGAAAATAGGAGCGGGGCAAAACCTGCGGCAAAGCCACCAGCAGCGTTCATTAAACAACCTAAACCACCAGCGTTAATTCCGTTGCCTATTTTTAAGGGCAACACGCTAAAAATAATGGTTATTAAACCTTGATATATTACCAAATATAAAACTATTAGAATGGTTGCGACGATAGGGTTTGAACGGAAAAGGAAGAACATAAGCAGAGATAAAACTGCACCTGTCAAAGTGTATGCGACAGTAACTACTAAAAAGTTTTTATATTTCTCGCAATGTCGAATAGCGGCTATTGCACCTAATATAGTTGCGACGGGTGCTAAAACAGAAAGTAGAATGCTTATGGCATTGTCAAGGTTATGATTTTCGGTGAGCATACTGGGCATCCAATTCATACCAGCATAGAAAGTGCTGTGCATAAGAAGGCTTATAAAAAATGCACATACAAAGAAAATTGCCTTAGTAGTTTTAGTTTTTAAGTTAAACACAGGTTTTTCATAACTAAGTTTAGTGGCGGTAATTTTGGCTATGGGCGTTAGTTTTTTATCACAAAGATGGACGGCTAAGAAGAATATAATTGCAGATAAAGAAAGTATTCCCCCAAGAATATAATAGGGCAAATACCAGCGTCTGATAGCAACTGAAATAGATGCAGAACCATAAGAAATAATACCCGCAATAGCCATACCTACGTTCATAATAGTGTTTGCTTTTGGTAGCATATTAGACGGCAAATATTTTTTCAATACGGCAATGCACATTCCCCAAACACCCGCTTGAAGAATACCGTTAAAAGCAAGCAACCACCACATTTGGCACATATTAGGCATAATAATTGAAATAAACGCGGTGACAACACCAGATAGTACAATTGAAACACTCAAAAACCATTTTATGTTTATGTTATCCATAAAGAAGAACATAATCACTTGTGCGATAGAATAGGTAATAAAATAATAAGTCATAGCTAGCATGGCTTCCGAATCAGTAATGGAAAAGAGATTTGTAAATTCAACGATTTGTGCCGTATAAACATTTTTGCTTCCCGTCGTGATTATCCAGAGAAAAGCACATGAAAAAATTAAAAAATTGTGGTGTTTGGTCTGCATATTTTATACCTTAATTTAAATATAAAGCTATTATATCACTTATATTCGCAAAAACCAAAAGAAAAGTCGTAGTCGTCTAAAAGAATGAAAAAAGCATTTAATTTAGAAGACAATAAAATAATTTGTAAAAACGTGCTTAATTTGTTGACAAAGATTGTCAATGCTGATATACTAATTTAGCATTATCGAACCGCCAAAGGGCAAAGGAAGGTGAAAAGAAAATGTCAATCGTAAGAGTTGGTGAAAACGAAAATATCGACAGCGCATTACGTCGTTTTAAGAGAAAGTGCTCTCGTGATGGTATTATCGGCGATCTTCGTAAGAGAGAACATTACGAAAAACCTTCCGTTAAGAGAAAGAAAAAATCTGAAGCGGCAAGAAAAAGAAGCATTAAAGGTTAAAGTGAAATCTACCGAAACGTTCGGTAGATTTTATTTTTTGTCTGCAGAATTTGTAAAATTTTGTCGAAAAGGTTACTAATAAGGAGTTTTAATATGGCTGAACAAGTAAAATCGTTAAAACAGTATTGCAAGGAAGCTAAGAAACGTTTAAAGCAAGGGTTTTGGCAGAACTATCACAACAATTTAAACAATGAAATCGCGCGAGCAGAACAAAGTGGTATATCCTCATCTAAAATTAAAGAATATTACGCGATTAAAGTGAGTGGTGATATAAAAAACACTAAAGACGAGTTTGACGCTTTTTATATAAAAGTAAAAAAATTACTCGATGAAGAGGGTGAAGTTTCAAACGCGATTGGAAGACTAACCGATAAAGATTATTATGAGTCGTTGTCCTACGAGGAAAAGCAAAGATATACTTTAAGTTTGTCCGAAAAATACCTTAAAGCAGTAGAGAGGTATAAAAAAGAAAAAGAAATCGGCGTTTAGCAGTTAAACGATAACTTAAAAGTGTTAAATAATAAAGTTACTTGCAAAAATAAGACTTTTTATGTATAATAATAAAAAGGAGTTTTTTATGAAAGATTTTATAACGCTTATAAAAAGTAGACAATCTTGTAGAGAATTTAATGATAAACCGCTAGAAAAAGAACTGGTCGAAGAAATAGCCGAGCAAGCAATGCTTGCTCCGTCAGCGTGTAATTCGCAACCGTGGAAAATGTATTTGGTCACTTCTAAGGATAAACTAGAAAAAACGGCTCTTGCGCTTGGCAGTAATTGTCATAATAAATTTTTAACAAAAGCTAAGGCGTTTATTATATTTGCAGAAAAACAAGCAATCTTAAAGCCCGGCGTTAAGTTTGACCGCAATCATTTTGTAAAATATGATATAGGCGAGCTAGTTGCTTATGCAACCCTTTCAGCAAAGAGCATGGGTGTTGAAAGCTGTATAATTGGAATGATTGACCAGACGCTTCTTCGTTCAGCTGTGCCTTTAGAAGATGATGAAGTTTGCAACGTAGCCGTTGCGCTTGGTTATTCTGATATTGCATTAAGAGATAAATCAAGAAAATCAAAAGAACAAGTTATTGAAATTATATAATGTTAAACCCTCACCAAAAAAGTGAGGGTTAATTTATTTGCTGAAAGTTTTCAGCAAAGCCTAAACTTATCAAAAGAGCATTATTTACCTTCCGCATGGTTATTGGGGAAAGTTCTCCGATTCTCTCTTTCAAGCGTTTTTTATCTAGCGTGCGTATCTGTTCGAGCAGTATAACCGAGTCTTTAGAAAGCCCGAATTCATGCGCGTTTATTTCTATGTGGGTAGGTAGTTTCGCCTTGTTTATTTGACTGGTTATCGCCGCTGCAATTATTGTAGGACTATACTTGTTTCCCGTATCGTTCTGCACTATTAAAATGGGGCGTACGCCACCTTGCTCACTACCTACAACAGGACTTAAATCTGCATAATAAAGTTCGCCTCTTCGTATCATATTCTTCTCCAAACGCAACAAGTATTTCCCATTATCAGTTTATGTATTTTGTTTTTTTATGGTTCCTTGCTGTTGGTTGGATTTTTAACTTTTTTTGAGCATTATATACTACAAGATTTAAAATTATTTTTGCTTTGGATATTTTGTCGTGATTAAGATTGACATCGTTTGCTTTTTGTAGTAAAATCAAAGTGTTGATTTCATAATTGACTTGAAACAAGTTAGATAAAAAACATCTTAATACTCATAAGGTTGTTTAGTTAAATGGATAGGTCGGGGCAAGCCCGACGGCGTTCGCATCTAAAGATGCTCGGCAAAACAGACACTGTTACATCCATTTTTACTTATGACTTGAAACAAGTTAGATAAAAAACAACTTAATACTCATAAGGTTCTGTAGTTAAATGGATATAACAGCCCCCTCCTAAGGGTGTACTATTCCTAAAATGAACCCGTCAAAACAGGGCAAAACAATGCGAAAACTGCTCAAAACCGTGCGTTTTGGCGATACGGTAGACGGCTAAAATAAAATTTGGTGACCTATTTGGTGACCATGGCGAAAAAAGTTTGCCAAAGTGGGTATTGCTATATCCTACGAAAAACTGAATACGTGTCCGTAGTTAAATGGATATAACCGCGCCCTCCTAAGGCGCTATTGTGAGTTCGATTCTCGCCGGGCATACCAAAAAACGACCGATTTCTCGGTCGTTTTTGCATTGTAGCGCGTCGTTTATTCTTCCTTAAATTCGGTCAGCATTCGCAGGTTGCTTGCCTGTAGTATTTGCGGAAGGTTGCCCACGGTAGGCTCGTATCTTGCGAGAAGGCGATTATTACGCCTATCAGTTCGCCTTTGTCTTTCGCATCAATAATTGCTTTTTCATAATCAATTTTATTCATGCTGTTTGCTCCTTGTTTTTGGTAAACAAACAATACCGTAAACGGCAATTAAAGTCCAGCATAACGTACCTAAAACAGTAAATAAAAACGACCGATTGTTCGGCCGTTATAATTGTTATGCTGTTTTTGCAAGCGAAGACAACCCAAACATTTTTGAGTTTATACAAACGAAAATGTGTGACGCAACACTTTTGTAAACATTTTCATCAAGTTTTTTGTAGGAGAGAAGTTTTTGAATAATTGCATCTTTATTATTCTTTGCTCTATAGCTTCTTCTTGGTATAATTTCATCTCCACGTGTAAATATAATCAGTCTTGCCTCAGAACTTTTTAAGCGGTTAACAATTGTTTCCCACCAAATTTTATCTGTTATGCCTATAGACATCCCGTAAATGCAAATAATATCGGAATTATTAATAAGTTGTTGCGTTCTTCTATCCCTTAAAGTTCCTGCATTTATATTAGCTTCAGTTTTTACTATTGCTCTAGTCACTTCTTGAACATTTTTTAATTCTTCATTTTTTATTTGGGCTGAATCGTTCACGCCAAGAATCATATCACTATCAGTCAAGCCATGAATGTGTTCCACGCTCTTTAATATTTGCGAGTAAGATGATCCATTATAACTACGAGTGCTTAATGTCATTGACGTTCCTGTATATTCATATAAGCTTTCAAAAGTCTTTGTGTAATTAAAAGACACAACGTCTACATTATAGTGCTGAGCAAGATATCGTTTCTTATATTCATTAAATTCTTCTTTCTCACGGGGGTTAAGGTATTTTTCGGGTGAAAATAAGTCAGATATTAGTTTTTTTCTATCCTCATCAGTAGTATTAAAGTCAATAAGTTGATCATCAATATAATTGGCAAGCGAATCCTGAATATCGTCTAGCAATTCTATGTAGTCCTTCGCTTGTTCAAGCGAAAAATGTTCCGCATAATCACCAAGGGCAATTTCCAAATCCGCCCAGTCTTCAATATGCTCGGATAAATCTTCTTTGAATTGACGAATGGTATCATTTTTACTGTCTTGTCTTATGTAATAATCATAAAATTGACGATATCTAGTATTTAATCCTAAATTCAAGTCAAACCCATTACCGATTAAAAAAGTAAGTTGCATATTTTCTCCTTTGTATAGTTAAAATTATTCGTGTTTTGCTTGGAATTCGTTATAGTACTCTTGCAAGTTCTTGCCTTTGTACTTGAAGAATATCGGTCCAGCGATACCCGTCTTTTTCCCTGTAAGTATTTTTGCAAGCGTAGTCATATACATAATCTCGCCGTGGTATTCAATTTTACGGTCGTCAACCACCGTGCAGGTGATAGAACTGTCCTTAACGTATTCCAAAACTGCGCCTTTGGGAATATGGCACTTTTCAAAAGAAAAGAATTCGCCACGAGTAGTTTTTTCAATTTCTTCAGCAACAGCCTCGTCTTTCTTTTCGGCTGCAGTCGGCTGAACGAGTTTTAACTTGTCCGTGCAGTTATGTATTTCAGCCATCGCTTGCAAAAGTGAAAATGCCTCTTCAGGTGTCATAGCATAAAATTCACGAACACGCTTTTTACCGTTGAACGTTTCGATGGAGCGAAGGTGGGGATTAAGTTGGTCGATTATTCCGTGAACCTTTTTATCAGACAGCGTCGTTTCTACCTCATACGTCGCATACACCCTAAAAGCAAAGGGAATACACTCGCTACGGTTTAATTCTTCCAACCGTTTTTCAATGTTGGTCGCGTAGCCGATTTTTATGTAATTCTCAAACGACGGATTTGTTAAAATGTAAATATATCCGTGATTTTTCATTAGTTATTCTCCTTAATATCAATTATTTCTATTCCACCACGTTGCCAAGTAACAACATCCTGGATATGATATTCGGTGCTAACACCAAAAGCGTGTTGTGTTATAGAATTTATGCGAAATATAATTTGTGATTCAAAATTAGCGCATACTCCACAACTATTTGATATGGTATAATTAAATCTTAAAATCCAGTTTAACTCGCTGTTTTTAAGTAAATCCAATATTTTGACGCTGTCATCGTTTTTAAATTTATTGGTGTATAATTGTAGCAATGCAATGCATTCGCCAGGTTGCCCAATTTTTATAATTGCTTTTTCTTGGCTATAATTAGTGAATCTATATTCAAAATTACGTTTATAATTTTCTTCAGCAAATGCTCCATAATCGCAGCACAGCGTGGCGTCTTTTATGGTTATAAAATCAACCATCTTGCCAAATGTATTATCAAAAAGTATATCAAAGGAAAAATAGTTGTTAAAGTGTGTAATTTTTAATATGGGTTCTTCATCCGTTAAATCATTTCTTGCGCCGTGTAATGTGCTTGAACATCCAACAGTACTAAATTCAACACGTTTTAAGCCTTTTAAATAAGCAACAGGATTGGCTTTAATCAACAATTCTTGTTGGCGATTTTTCTCTGCTTGCTTTTGGTATAAGACATTGTCTTCTTCTTGACGTCTTTTATGGTTTTCCGCTTGAAAGAATACCATATAACCTAAAAATATAGCAGCAAAAGTGGAAATGCAAGAAGTAATTAAGGTTATCCATTCTCCTTTTTCAAGGTCGAAATTAAATACCCAAGCAAGCACAATTCCAGCAATCAAAGGGATAGCTAAAATGATTGATAATATCCAAACGTCTTTCTTTTTCATTTGTTACTCCTGCGTTTCATCTGTTGGGGTGGTGTTATTTGAAATTTTTAAAAATATTTCTTTTACTATAAAAGTTATTTGTTCTTCGGTTAACTTGTTTTCACTATCCTTGAACGCATCCTTTATCGTTTCTTCGGAAACAGCAAGAAGCATTTCATCCATTGCTTGCTTATCAGTCATTTTATATTTTTTACGATTCCACAATTCAACAAGAAGCGGAGTTGTAATATCGTAAAAAATAACCATAACAGCATTTATTACAATGGTAATATTAAAAATCAGCACAAATTGATTTAAATAGGTAATTTTATCATCAATATATAGGCTAGGAGTTATAAAAATTAAGCAAAATAATGAAACGGTTAACAGTATTAAATTGTAAATAAAGTTTGTTGCATCGCTATAGACTTGGTGTTTATTCAAAAGTGCATCAAGACGGCTGTATCCAAAATTATTCTCAGTTATTTTTTTATTTAACATTTTGGAAACTATAGCATGCCAAACAACAAAAAGCGTTATCGCTATTGAAAATATCATCCATTCCATTTCAATAAGCTTTTGTGCCGTTTCAGTCGTTAATATAATTTCGGACTTAAATGCGTTTATAAAACCTTGAAAAAGAAAGAAGTAAAACATAATTTTTGCACTTGTAGCCGAAAAATATTTGTGTTTGTTTTTCTTCCTTTTTATAAAAAATGTTATAACACTTATGATCGCAATAAGTAAAGAACCTATTAAAACAATCAGCATCATTATTGTTGAGTCTATAATACTTTTTTCGTGTAGTATATTTAAGCCTAAAAACAACACTAAAAAGGTTGCTGCAAAAAAGCCCAGGAAAATACCTGCACCTATACCGACATCTTTTAGTATTGCCTTAAATATTTTCATTTGTATTACTCCCGTTTTATAACATTACATTATGAGTTGCAATATATGATTGCAACTCTACGGCCAATTCCATAGGGTGTTTTGCTGCGTCGAGCATTACCTTGAACACTTGTTTTGTCTGTGGTCCGTAATTCGGGTTGTTTTCTAATAATTGAGCCAACAGTTCCTTTATAAGTTCCGTTTCTTTTTCTGATAAAGTCATATTAGGGAACTTAATCAGCTTATCAAGTAGTTGTATAAATTCTATAAATTTATCGTTCAATGTTTTTTCTCCAGTTTTTTCTATTATTATACATTTTTTTCCAAAAAAAAGCAAGTACATCCTATTACTTATAAACATAATGGGACTTTTTCAAACCGAATTTTATATTACATACTGGAAGTATAAAAATTTGTGATAAACAAAAAGTCAAACAGCGTCTCATTTTGCTTGTCTCGAAAAAATATTTATGCTATAATACTAGGCAAAGGAGCAACTTGAATGACGAATTTTGAAAATAGAAAAAACGAAATATGGAAAGAAATTGCATCTCTGGGTCATGATTTTGAAACTTCTATGGATCAATTAGAAAGAAAGCAAACGGGTTTTTATTTAACAAGTTTAGCTCTTACGGACGCAATGATGAACGAATTGGTAAATAAAATTGTGGACGATAAAAAAGACATTTCACAGTTAACCTTTCTTGAGCCGTGTGTTGGTGTTGGCAATTTTGTTTTTTCATATTTGAAAGCGATTTCAGCATTACATTTACCTAAAGAAAAAACACGTGCTGTTATAGAAAATATATATGTAGCCGACATAAATCAGGCTGCGCTTGATATCTATAAAAGAATTTTTTCGGAATTCATCAACATATATTTTGGTATTGTTCTTGACGAAAAATATTTTGATGCACATATCGGCAAGGGCTTATTGCTGGATGTATCAAAAAGTCCAATTTCTTATATTGAAATAAAAAGTATATTTCCTAAAAGCGTGGTTGAAAAAGGTTTTGATATTGTTGTTACAAACCCTCCATATAAAAATTTAAAAGCGGAAAAGCAACAATATTTGAGTGATGCTGTTTTTGCGATTGATAAACAGAAATATGCCACTATTTCTAAAATCGTAGACAAACAATTTTGTTATTCTACCGATGGTGTATTAAACTTGTATAAACTATTTGTAGAAGAAATAGTTGATTCATATACAAAAGACGGTGGTTACACAAGCTTATTGTTGCCTTCTTCGATATTATCGGATAAATCGTGTTCAAAGCTTCGTTCTCATTTATTATTGGATAATAAAATCATTTCAATCAAAGCCATAAAAGAAGGCGCTGGCTTTATTGATGCACAGCAAGCGCTTTGTGCTGTATTACTGCAAAAAGGTGGAACAACGAAGAATATTCAAATAACTGCTGATTATGCAAATAATCCAAAACAAACGAATGTAATTAATATCCACGATATTATTGACCCTAATACCGAAAATGCTATTTTTTCGATAAGTGCAAATGAATACACATGGCTTAGCCAATTGAGAAAATTCCCTATTGTAAAAGACTTATCGTTTATTGACAATATGCGTGGGGAATTGGATTTGACGGCAAATAAAAATTCTATTGTGTCCTACAAAACAAAATTTCCCTTATTACGCGGAAGGAATATAAATTACTATAATGTCGATTTAACAGCAACGGAAGACGAGTATATTTTGGATTCATTCGTAAATGGGTCAAAAAAGAATCAGTATATTTATTCGGATAGAATAGCATGTCAACAAGTTGTAAACATGGGAAAATCTCGCCGTGTAACATTTGCTTATATTCCAGCAAATCATGTGCTTGGTAATTCCTGTAATTTCATCTCTGTAAAAGAAAATGAATACGGAATTGACTTGTATGCAATTTTAGGTTTGTTTAATACGTCTATCATTAATTGGTTTTTCAAATTAACGAGTAGCAATAATCATGTTAACAATTATGAAATTGACTGCTTTCCAGTACCAGTTAATTCTCCCTTCTTAAAGGAAATAGGCTTGCATACTCAACAATATTTGAAGACTGGCGACTCTGGTTTGTTTGAAATTATTGAAGAACTGGCATATAAGGCTTATGGCATACAGCCTTTGCAAATACAAAAATCAGCTATACCAAAAACAATTTTGACTCAACATTATTACGAGCAGATAAAGCATATTACCCCAGAAATCCCTTTTGAAACAGCTACCGCCATTTTTAATGGCGAACTCTTACCTGAAATAGCGTTAATGCAAGTGGGGGATAAATTAGACGAAATATCGCACAAGGCATTCTTAGGAGTTACTGAAAAATTTTTACTTCTAAAGCAGAATGTGATAATGAACCATACCACGTTTAAGCTTAGCGATTTGGATATGGAAATGATTCGTCCTGTTCCACAAGGGGGTTCTTGGAAGGATATTCCAGAAGAAACTGTTAATAAATCTAAACGGCTTAAGCGAATTACACAAACAGGTGGCAGAACAACTTTGTATGGTCGTATCGACTATAAAAAACCTAGTTATACAATTACAACCTATTTTAATCGTCCAGGTAATGGCACATATATTCATCCAGTTCACGATCGAGTCCTTTCGGTTAGGGAAGCCGCTAGATTTCAAGGTTTTAAAGATGATTATTATTTTTATGGAAATAAAACGCAGCACCTTAAACAAATCGGCAATGCTGTACCAACAATCCTTGCTTACCAAATAGGAAAACAAATTGTAAAAAAAACTGGGTGTTGTAATTCTATTGATTTATTTAGCGGTGCGGGAGGTATGACCGCAGGATTTAAAATGGCGGGCATTCAAGCGGTTATTGCTAACGATATTGAAAAAAGTGCTTGTATAACGCTAAAAATCAATAACCCAGAAATTGAAGTGCTTTGTGGTGATATTACCCAACAGGAAACCAAACAAAAAATTATTCAGGCGGCTATAGACAGTAAAGCTGATATTATTTGCGGTGGACCGCCTTGTCAAGGATTCTCTTTGGCTGGATTTAGAAGTGAAAATGATCCAAGAAATCAACTTTTTAAGGAATTCGTTGAAATAGTTAATGGTGTAAAACCTAGAGTAATTGTGTTTGAAAATGTTGAAGGTCTTTTAAGTTTTCAAAACGGAAAAGTATATAAAGACATATTAACCTTATTTTCTGAATTGGGATATAAGGCAGAAGGACGAACATTAATGGCGAATCATTATGGCGTTCCACAGCGTCGTAAGCGTGTTATAATTATTTGTACTCGCAATGATTTATCCATCGAACCCCACACGCTATTTCCAATTCCAATAACAGAACTGCCCGAAATGCAGATTACTGCTTTTGATACTATTTCCGATTTGGAAAATATCCCTTGCGATGAAAAAGCAAAATCTTCCAATGTTGTATTTTCTCCAATCCTAAAATTCTTCAAAGGATTTATCTCTTGCGAAGACTATATTCAGTTAATACATTCGCAACCAGGAACGAATAGAAAAAGGCTTAAAAAGGCTATTCAATTATCCCTTGATATATAAAATACGGTGGCGCGCGCCACCGTATTTTTACAAGCTTGAAATTATTCTCAACTGAATGTTTTCCATCAATTTTATTATTGAAGTTTTTATGGTATGAATATCAGCATCAAGTAAGATATTGTTACAAATAATTCTTAATGAATCTTTTTCTGTTTCTGTTAAAATTGGCTTTAAATTTCGATTATCCTTGTTGTTATAATCATGAATAGCCTCTATAGCAATACGTTTATAGCGAGCGGTTTCATTTTCATTCCTTTCTGTGAAATGACGAGGTTCTTTGTTAACAATTTCACCTAATTCATTAAACTGGTAGGAATAATTAAAATCCCCGTAGTGCGGTTTAAGGAAACACTCTTCCAAAACGTACTCACCTTTTTCCATGGTTTTGTTTAAAATAGTTCCCAAAACATACATGAAATTTGACATATTTTGCTTTAATGCATCTCTATAAATTATAGATATGTAATCCAAGCGAGTGATGTAGTTAGCTCTAATATGCTCCCAAATAAGTTTTGAGTACCAAGACATGGGATAAACACCTGTACGGGCTTCCGTTTCTATTATTTTATCAATATCTTCTTTTTGTAATCGGTCGCGTTTAGAGGAATTATCGCTACCGGGCATGGGTTGCAAATAACGAGGGTCGTGTACAAAGCCAAGAGAAATAGGCCCAATATGGTCAGCTGAACATCCTTTGAAAAAATCACTTCCCATAAATTGATTCGCCGCATGAATATTTCCATCGCTCCAATATTCATAAGCACGACGGTCTTTTGTGTAGGACTTTAAATTGTCCTTTGAACGTCCTTTGTCTTGCGTTGCACGGCAACACCTATTATAGGTGTGAAAACCATCAAAGCGGTCGGGGAAATTTGACATTGCTCCTGGACCAAGCAATTTTTTATCTTCTTTTCTGCATGCCTTTTCTAACGCATCTATAACGGACTCCTTGGTTGCAGTTTGCTTGTCGATGGATATTCCCGCTTTTGCGGTTAAAAAGTCAATGATTACTTCGTTAGTAAAGCCACGGTGATTTAAGTCCGACCAAATATCACTAATATGGTCGACATCGGTATATTCTACCCCAAATTTCTTATAAATTGCTTTTAAAAAATTGGCGTTAGGATAATGATAATATAAAGACATGCGTCGACCGCATGTTTGGCAAACTTTCCATTTTGTGGGATGAATGGCGAGCATTACGTTGGCGTATACACCTGGTTCTATTTTGATGCCCAATTCTTTTGCTTTTTCTTCACACCATGTAATACGTGCTTTTCCCGTTTCAGTCTGTTTTGTTCCAAACCAAGACCAAGAACCATCCTTTTTCTTGGTGATACACAGTCCTTTATAATTTGGATGACTGATTATATCATTCATGTATTTTACGAAATCGGGATGCCATTCTCTTGTTTCTCTTGCCATTTTTCCTCCAAAAGTAAAAAACCTTGTTGTTGGTATTTTTATTTATTATAACATATATACACAGATTTTTCAACTATTAAGCAATTCTGTAAAGAAAAAAGACCCAAATGCATTTTTTGCACTTGGGTCATTATGTTCAGTCGAATATTTCTTCGAGTTTTTGGGCGGCGGAACGGTCGGCTGTTTTTAGGAAGTGACTGTATATGTCGGTGGTCGTGCTGGTTCGCGCGTGACCCGCTCGACCTGCTACCGTTACGATAGGAACTCCAGCGGCGATTTGCATAGTGATGTTCGTGTGCCGTAGACTGTGGACGGTTCGTTCTTCAAGTCCTGCCGTCTGACATATCCGTTTCATCCACATGTTTATCGTGCCGGGGTAAATATTTCCGCCGTATTCGCCTATGAATAATCGGTTGCTGTTTTTCCACTTATCGCCGTGCATCTCTCGGTATTCTTCGTACCAAGCCTTGTATTCGGTCAGCACCGTTATCAGTTTATCCGATATGGCGATTACGCGCTTACTGCTTTCCGTTTTAGGGTCTTTTAATACTAACCCAACTCTACGGACGGCGGTGAGCGACCGTGCTATGGTTATCGTAGCGTTATCGAAATCGATATCCGACCATTCCAGTCCACACAGTTCGCCACGGCGCATCCCCGTTAGAAGAAGGGTGAGCATAGCCGTCTTGTACCTGATATCTGGGAACTCGTCCGCCGCCTTGTAGAACCTTTTAGCGTCTTCGTCGTCCATATAGTCAATGTCGCGTGGTGGTCGTTTGGGAAAGGTTATGTAGTCGGCGCTAGCGTAGTTGTCTGCTATCAGCCGTTGCTTTTTTGCCGTAGCAAGAACCGCTCGTATGGTGCGCTTAATCTTGCTTATCGTTTCGTAGGCATACTTTTGCGTCGTATGCGTGACATTAAATAGGTTTTCCGTTTTCTCGCCTAGCGTTTCGGCTAGCCGTTTGGCGTACTCGTAACTAATTTGCTTGCCTGCTAGCGCGTTGGAAAGGGAGCAACTACTGAAGTTTTTCTCGTATCGAAGTTTCATATAGCCTATACCAGTTTGGTTCATTCGCTCCCGTAAGGCAGGCTTTGCCGTGACAACCGTCACAGTCTTTTCCATACGGTCTAGTTTGTCGTAGTATTGCTGTATGATATTCGGTGTGAGTTCTTTTAGTTTATAACCGCCGATATGCTTGTTGGTTAGTTCTATTGCGCTTTCACAGTTGACGAAGTAACTTGCTGCGACTTCGTTTTTTCGCCTTTTTAACCACCAGAGCGCGTAGTCCGAGAAAGTGGTTTCAGCCGATTGTGTCGGTTCTCCTGACGCCGTTTCTAGGGCTTTAATTGCGTTTTCGTATTCGCTTGCAAATATCACGACTTCTCGTTCCATTTGCTTGGGTGTAAGTCCTACGGGCGGTTTCCAGGTAGTGGAGTGAACTTTAATTTCTCCGCTACCTTTGTCCTTGATTTTGACTTGTATTCGGTAGGTCATACCGCTTTTACTAGGTCGTTTGCTTATACTTGCCATTTGATTACCTCCTACGGTGTTTTTATTAAGGGGACATAGCAATCCCCTTAACAAAAGGAAGCCGTAAAAATTTAGAAAAGTCTAGCGATTTAGCCTTGCGAACCGCTAAAATATTTGAATAAATCGTCTAAATCCACGAGAAGTTTCTTTCCCGTGAAGACACACCGTATTTTACCGCTTTTACAAAGGGTTCTAATACAGTTAGGGGTTACTGCCGTCATAGGGTCGATTGCCTTAATTTCGGCGATGGTTTCGGTTATCGTTCTCATTCTAGGTATCGTCATCTAATGCTCCTTAATACTCATAAATTTTTCTCCTTTTCTTTGAATCTTTGTTTCTTTGTATCTTCGTTGCGTCGTTGCATTGTTGCGTTGTTCTTTGTATCTTCGTATCTTTGAAATCTTTGAATTTTTGAATAAATTTTGATTTTCGTTTGAATTAAAATCAAAAATCAAAACCGAGCAAAGTGGCGTATTTTTAGCGTTTTTTAATGGTTTTGCTATAAAAAGTGCCATTTTCGCCACTTCGAACGAATTTTGAAAACAAATTTTGATTTTGCGCCTTGATTTTTGATTATGCGAAAACTTGCGTATGACTGCCGCCCCGCTTATAGGTCGATTCGCGTAGAGATTTGACCTCCCCCTGGGGGTACACGCGCACATAATCAACAAAAGCAGTTTCCAACCAGTAGACTGGCGTCGCCTCGTTCTTCGTAGGCGCGTAGCTTGTCAAGGTCTTCACGAATTCGTGTAAGAGCCTCTTCGCTTAAACAAGTAAAAAATCCGTAGGCGTCCGCCTCAATACTTTCGGAATAGGTAAAACCTTCTATGCTGGGCCAGTAATCGAACTGGTGCAGGCAATAGTTGATTTTACTATATTCGTTCACAAGCGAAAGCACCTCGTCAAGAGGCTTGTCCTTACACTCACGTAGTTGTTTGTAAAGACTGCCGTTCTTTTCCATAAGCCAATTTAATGGATAGCAGGCGTAGGGTTTAAGGCATTTCAAGTACGGGTGCTTTTTAAGCGCCTCGTTTACTAAAGTTTTGTGATGTTTCATTTCAAATTCCTCCGTTAATAAATTTTAATAGTTTTTCCTCGTTTTGTTTGCGTACGAGGTCACGCATGTTTTCGCAGTCTAACTGCTGTTCGAATAGACACGAGCCTTTGATGCGGTGTGCCGTTCGTTCTTCGTAGTTGCAATTTGCCATAAGGGCGCTGATGCGGTAGTTGCTGGAATAGATGGTCGGTTTTTTAGCGTTAATGCGCGTGTTGATAAGGTCAAACGCTATCGTTTGTAGCCAGCCTGTCCCAGCCTTGATGTTTTCCGTACCGATATCGTCTAGGAATAGAAAGTCAACCGTTTCGGCTCTACGGAGTACGGCGGACTGTGCCGAGTTATTTCCAAAGCCTTCTTTCAGTTTGCTTTCAATTTCCACGAAACTGGTAAACAGCACGGTGTAGAGTTTGTCTGCTAGGGCGTTGCCCATACAAGCGGTAAGGTGGGTTTTTCCAACGCCGGGGACGCCGTATAGATAAGCGCCGACACCCGCATCATACATCTTATCCGCGTGCGTGCAATAGTTCTGACACATCTGGTAGACGGCTTTATTGCTGGGTATAATCATAGCCGTTTCAAATGTGCAGTTCCTAAAATGCTTTCCCAGCGCGCTGTTACGGCGGTATTCTTCAGCCTTGGCTTTCCGCTCCTGTAGTTTGCGCTCGTATTCGGCTTTTTCATAAGCCTCTTGACGACATTTACAGTTGACGGGGAAATACCTACCTTCAATACGGCATACCCGTGGGGTGTGACAGTTTTTGCAATAAGCAAGACCGTCTTCGCCTAAGTATTCGTCTGGTTGTAAGTCAATCGTTTTCATTTTTCCTCCTAATCCCATTTGATGCCAAATTTGCTTTCGTAAGAAATATTACTTTTCATATTCCTTTTATTATTATGGTTGACGTCCTTGTCAATGGGGGGACGCCGTTCTTGACAAGGGGGGATTGACATATTTGTCATACCCCCTTGCCGTTGAAGAGGGTAAATACACCTAACTATATTTCCATCTTCTCCAGTTACAGTTTCCAGTTTGATGTAATTCGCGTTTTTAAGTTCTACCAAGTGCCTATTAATCGTACGTTTACAGACCTTAAAGTTTGTTGCGAAAAACTTGTTCGTAGCAAAACAATATCCTTTTTGATGCGATAATGATTCTATAAAAGCGTAAAGCAGTTTTGCTCGCTCCGACAGGGTATCGCTTTCTAGGACGTCATTTTGCATAGTGATGAAAAATTTGCTCATCCAAGCCTCTTGTGCCTCCTTTAACGTGATTTCAAATATTTAGTTGTATAATGCTTACCGTCTACGTCATAGACCACCTCCTAAAATAAGCATCGTAAGCGTGTCGACCCGCTTGATGCCGTTTTTGAGCATAA
This sequence comes from Christensenellaceae bacterium, assembly GCA_045579345.1. Taxonomy (GTDB): domain Bacteria; phylum Bacillota; class Clostridia; order Christensenellales; family Borkfalkiaceae; genus UBA1259. The sequence continues at coordinate 24,835 of JAZNMA010000001.1, forward strand.
GAAAAAAGCAGAGAAATCAATCCCTGCTTTTCGCTTATTGTTCATTCTACCTATATTATATCATAGGGGGTTTTCTACGTTCAGCATCTGTTCAAGTGTCGTATTTATTGAACCTTGGTAGGTCTTGGTGAATGACGTCAACGCTATGAATAGAACCGTCATCTAATATGTCTATACTTTTTTTACCCGCTATTGCGCCTTTTACGATAGCATATTTTTGTTCGCCTTGTAATCGTTTTGATAAATGTATTTTTTCCAGGCGCTCATATTCTTCTTCGATTAGCGCGTCGAACACGTCATCATCCGCATCATCCATCAAAACGAATTTTTCAAATGCAATACTTTCCGCCTCGTCAGCGATTTTTTGAACGGTTTCAAAATATTTTCTAGTGTTGCTTTCGGAAATTTCTTGCAAATGCATCGCGCTAACAGTTTCTAGCTCTTTAGCGATAGCCTTAATAAATGCAATTTTAATGTTGGTTGACGTTCCTTTGCTAACTCCGCATTGTTTAGCAAAATCGGTTTGGGTAACACCTTGAATACATACCATATTAAAGAATTTTTGATGCATAGGATTACGTTTGGCGACTTTTTTCATTAACGCAAAATCTCTGCGAATATCCATAGCGACCTGTTTTGACATTCCATAGGGGATACCTGTATCTACTTGGTCGCCGTTTTGCTTGCGAAACCCTAAAGCCTCTTTATATTTTTTGACGTCTTCTCCGATACGCTCCACTAGTACGTCAGCGCGCAAATCAAATTCAACGGGAAGAACCCTAGACATAAATTTTTTAGGTTGACGCGCTTTGTAGGCTCTCGACGCGTAATCTAATTCAAAATTCTGCGTCATACGTAAGATGCTTTTAAGTTTGCTTTTAAGTTCTTCTGTATCGGTTATTTTGCTTAAATCGTCACGCGTACACTCGGAATAGATATCCGCAATAAGCGTGCGCGCTAACCGTAAATGTTCTTCATTCGTTATCGTTTTTAATTCGCGTTTGTTCATATTCTTTCCTTGCATCCTTTCTTCCATAACCCAGTCACTATCGTTCTTGGGACAAAGTGTCGTATCTATCCAACGTCGTATAAACCCTTTTTCTTCGGCGGTTTTAGACCAGTCTTTTTTTCGGCATAGACCACGGATTTCGTACTCTTGGTATCCGTTATAAATTTTGCCTCTAAAAATGAAAAGCAAAAGCATCTTTTGACGTTTTTCATCGTAATATTTCACACGAAAATAGTAATCGTCAAACGGAGCGCGTGACTGTTGCCTAAATTCTATATAGTCTTTTAACTCCGTAACGATATCGTCTATAGGCGGTTTAGGACAGTATATTTCTTCAATGTTCTCGTCCCAAACAAAATCATGCAATTTTTTAGGCAAAAGTCTACCGAATAGTGTTTCATAGTCGGTAAGCATTTCGTCTGTTATTATAATTTTGACGGGTGTTCTTTGGAGCATCTTTCATCCTCACGTTTCGTAATTTTTCTTCATTTTTTTCGATGGTGTGCAACAGTATAGCGATTTTGATTTTTTATGTCAAGCGTAACCTGTGCGAATATTTGCACACCCCCTCCCAAATAGGGTGACCTGTGCGGATGTACGCACACCCTATGGCATAATGTAAAACATTTTTGAGTTTACAAGGCTATTTTAGCATAGTAAATATGACAATATTTGTCACCTTTATAAAAATTGTAATAAAAAAAACCGCCAAGGCTGTATCCGTGGCGGTAAACATTTATTCTATTATAAAGTCTTTTTCGGAGCAGTATATTTTTAGTTCCGTGATATCCGTGCGATTGCTCATTTTTTGGGCGGTGTCTTCGTTACACATCATGCTGTAGGAGAAGTGCGTATTTGCGTCGGTATACGTGACAAGGCAGGAGTAGCCTTTTTTAACTGCTTTTTTGTATTCCTTTTCGTCATCCATCAGTTGCAGGAGTTCTGCCATAAATAAATCTTCGTCGCCGTCTAATTCGCCGTACTCCGTGATTATCGGTCGTTCCTTGAAGTAGCGCTTTATCGTTTCTTCCAGGATAGGAGCGTAGGAGTTATCGTAGTAGACGATATCGCACGAACCGCCGTTTCCGCTGTCGTTATACCAAGCAACTTTTTTGCCTTTATAGTGTAGGTTGCCCTGGTTTCCTTGCCAGTCGAGCCCTTGAAAGGTTTTTCTGTTCTTTAATGTAAATCCGTATATACTTGCCATTTTTGCCTCCATATATTATTGTTAAGCAAAGTATACCGTAAAGGTTTTCAAGAGCCCAGCGAAAACGGCTTAAATTTTACAAACAAAAAAGTGTTAATATATGAGCAATTTTGTATTATTTTTGGCTGAATTTGCTAATATGTGA
>JAZNMA010000002.1:0-1857 GCA_045579345.1 Christensenellaceae bacterium
ACAAATAAAATAGTTTTTCCTGATAAACGACTTAAAGGTTTATTTATTTGTTTGAGTTCTTTTTGTGTCTTAATAGGATTAATAATATTATTTGTTCCTCAAATATGTGAGTTGATGGATTTTAATTACATGCTTACTAACATTATTTGGGACGGTATTTTACTGATAGATTTGGTTATTATTTTATTTGGTTATCAAACATTATGTGTTGCTTACAATGACGATTTTATATTAATTACAAATATATTCCACAAGACGCATAAAGTTGTTTATGATGATATTGAGAGAGTATGTTCAAATGTCAAAATATTTACAAAGAACGGTAAATATTTTATACCCTGTTCTTTATTTTATGGAACGCAAGCATTGAAAAGTAAGATACTGGAAAAAATTAAAAAATCTTGTTAGTGGGTAAACGGTAGACGTTTGACAAAAGATGGCGTAGTATTTGCTTATGATTCCAATGGTAGATTGATTAAGCAAGGCGACAATATGGAATTCTTCTATGACCAGACCGGCGTGGTTGGATTGAAATATGGTGCTACTACCTATCTCTATAGAAAGGACGCGCAAGGCAACGTTATTGCTCTCATTGGCGAAAATGGGGCGATTGTCGCAAGATATCTCTATGACGCGTGGGGCAACGTGTCCGTGGTAGATAATAACGGTGCGCTTATTTCTGATGTAAATCATATTGGTAATCTTAATCCGTTTAGATACCGTGGCTACTATTACGACACGGAAACGGATATGTACTTCCTTAAGACTAGATATTACGACCCTGAAATCGGCAGATTTATTTCGCAAGATGGAGTAGAATACCTTGACCCCGATACGATTAACGGTCTGAACTTGTATGCGTACTGTGTAAACAATCCTGTAATGAACGTTGACCCAAACGGCAACGCTTGGTGGCATTGGTTGGTTGGCGTTGTTGTTGTAGTAGTTGTGGCCGCATTAACTGTTGTTACTGCTGGGGCTGCCGCGGTGGCACTTGGAGCAACAGCGGCAACTGTTAATGCTGTTATGGTTGGTGCTGCTGTGTGCGGGTTGGTTGCTGGTGGTACAAATTTGGTAATGCAAGGCGTTACAACTAATTGGCAGACGGTTGATTATTGGGCAATTGCTTTAAGTACGTTTGTTGGTGGTGCCTCAGGAGCAATCAGTGCTGGTTTTGGACAATTGTCTACAGGAGTTGTTGCGGGAACTCGCTTGCTTGCACATAAAGGGTTTCAAACCGCTGTAAATGTAATGCTTTCTTCGGGGGGATATATTTTCTCAAGTGCTATTAGCGGTGAAGAAGTAACATTGGATGGATTGATATTTGCGTCATTTGGTGGCTTTGTATCAGGTGTTACATTTAATTGGGGCACAGTTCCCGCATTGGGGCTGATGATTGGGTTAGAATTTACTGGCTACACAAGAGATATTATTGACTACATTCGAAATTCTTTTAAAAATGCTCAGCGAGTAAACTGAAAGACGAATTAATTTTGACATATTAGTGCGGGCGCTGCATTAGCACTACAACCCGTACTAATAATGTCATTGATACGCTTAAATGTGTTGCGATTAATTATTTTTTATAATTTTACTAAATGCTTATCAATGGAGAATAAAGACTATGTGGATTTATTTGGTATCTTTAACAATTAGTTCAGTTTTGACTAATGCAATTTTATCTGTGTTGATTCCCAAATTCAAAAAAAGGGAGGAAAGAGAAAATGCGTTTGCGGCTACAAATAAAATAGTTTTTCCTGATAAACGACTTAAAGGTTTATTTATTTGTTTGAGTTCTTTTTGTGTCTTAATAGGATTAATAATATTATTTGTTCCTCAAATATGTGAGTTGATGGA
>JAZNMA010000003.1:0-6203 GCA_045579345.1 Christensenellaceae bacterium
ATATTTTACACCTTGAGGACAATCGCTATTTCCGATTGAATATAAAATATAGTTCTCTATTCCCTTTTCATTTAATAATTGACTTACGGCAAGACAAATTTTCCCCGTACTGCCCTTATCGCACAAACTGTTAATTTGTAAAACCTTCATCATTTTTCTCTTTAAATAATTCCTTTAATACCTTATCAAACTTTTTTAAAATAGTTTCTTTATTATGATTTTTTAAACCACATTCGCAAGCCTTTTTAGCATAAACATTTAGGCAATTTGCATCCTTTTCTATCGCCTCAATAATTTTTACGATTTCTTCTTCTGACGTTGCGACTAAAGAACAATCGTTTGTCGTAAAATATTCAACAGGTGCAGTGTCTTTATTACCGATTGCTATAATTGCTTTACCACTCGATAAATAGTCGGTTATTTTTGTTGAAAAAGACAACCTTGCTACTTTAGCGTCTTTTCCATTTATATCTTCCAAAAACAACAATATATCTGCTTGTTTTTGTAATCTTAGAACGTCAACTTGAGATACAGGTTCATGTATACAACAATACTTGCAGTTCAATTTTTCTTTTACACTATCGCTTAATTCCGTTCCTGTATAAACGTCAACCTGGTACTTAATATTTCCCTCATTAAATAACTTTAGCACTTCTACAAAATCAACTAAACTTCTATCTCTACCGATTAATAAATTTCCAGTATAAAGTATTTTTATTGGATAACTAATTTTTTTCTCATTACAAACAGGCTCACTATTTAATGGTTTTGTTATTATTTCACAATCTATCCCAAAAAATTTATCTGATTCTCTTTTTGTTTTTTCGGTTATAGCAAAAAAAGCTTGTGTTCTTTTTGCCAACTTTTTTAGTGATTTTCTTTGAAAATATCGATAAATTTTATAACCTATTTCAGAAGACTGCTTATAAGTAAAATTATCGTCCCAAATATATCCAACTGATTTTGCTCCCGTCCGCTTAATTGAATATTCAATAATTCTATTTAGGTGAATGTATCCTTCCATCGAATGAAGAATTATATCCGGCTTAAAACTATCCAAAAATTCGTTGAGTTCTTTCGTTTTCCATTTCCCGAATTTCCAAACAAGTTCACGAGCAAAAAGCATTGAGTACCTTCTCTTTTTTTTCATTTTGCTATATCGTTCGTTATGCTCATGCAAATCACTTTGATTACAATCGTCATTCAAGGTAATATCAACTTCTTTTCCTGTCTTTATTTTTCTATTAAAAATACTTTTTATTATCTTATTCTCAGATATGTTAAAATACCTTGAACAGACTTTGCTGTCAGGGATTTCATCTCTAATATAAATATTTGCAATATTTTCGCTGTCATATTGCTCTAATAAAGTCGCCCAGCTGTTCGCCCCCACTTTAGAGTTCCACGACGAAACGGTAAAAACTAAAATCTTCATTACAACCCCTTAGAGAAATCTTAGAATCGCTACGAAAATTTAGCAATCCACAAAAAAACGATGCTAGCGTCTTTCATTGTTAGTTTCATACGCCTCACACACGTATTGTTTATATTCATTAATCCAGCTATTCCTATCAAAATATAACTTTACGTAGTCTAACATTTTATTACCTAAATCGCTTAAAAGTTGTTGATTTTCATATATAGAGCCTATTAATTCAAGTAGTGCTTGCCTATCTTTAACTTGAAATGCACGACCAAATTCATCATTTTTTATTGTCTCTACTAATGGCCCGATATTAGAAACAACAGATGGAACGGCAAACGCACCTGCCTGAACAACACCACCGCCGAAGCCTTCCCTATAACTAGGAAAAACAAACAAATCAAACGTCGCGTAAAATTTTTCGGGTTCATCTTGTCTGCCGGTAAAAATAACTCGTTTTTCCCCTTTTGCCCAGTTTAACAATTCATTATCAAGCTCTTTCTCCTCGTCAATAAAACCAACGACAAGTAAATACGTATTTTTATCTTTTGATAATATTGTCCGCATTACAAAAAGCAACTCGTTAATTCCCTTTTCATAGGACATCCTACCCAAATATCCAAAAACAAACGCATCTTTAGGAATATCGTATTTAGTTCTAATCTCTTCATTATACAGACGCTTACTCTGTATGTTGTAAGTATTTAGGTCAATCCCGCAAGCACTACCTTTTAACACCACGTGTGTTTTATTCTCTTTTGCAACCTTTTCTTTAATGATAAGGTTTCTATTATACTCACTATCGAAAATTATGTTTGTTGAGTTTTTGCAAGATAATTTTTCTAAAAATCTAAATATTTTTCTTTTCAAGCCACTAAATCCCTCGTATCGCACACCCCATAGACAATATATACGAGTTTTTACTTTTGCCAATCTTCCCGCAATAGAACAGATTAAACTAGTACTAGGCCCTGTAAATTGAATAATATCATATCTTTCTTTTTTGAATATTCTAGTAAGTTTTATAATGTTTTTAACCAAATTGAATGGATTCACGTTTCGGCATATATTGATGTCCATTGTCTTGACACGGCTATCCAATTTATTTCTAAATTCTACGTCAGAAAAATTGGTAATGCATGTTACTTCATTCTTTGCTTCACAAAAAGCATTCATTTGTGGCTCAAAAAAATACTTAACAACTCTATCCAAAACTGCGATATAACAAACTTTCATCTTACCAATTCTCTCTAACCTTTTTTGTAATTGTTTCCGCGTCAATTGAATATCTTTTTCTCAAATACTTTTGACTACCTACAATACAAGAATATTTATCATCCAACCCAATACGAAGAAGTTTGGCCTTTTTTCCATCAATTTCTGCTAAAACTTCTGCAACGGCCGAACCAAACCCACCGCTTAAATTATGTTCTTCCACGGTAATAATAACGTTGTATTTTTTCGCACATTCTAAAATAACTTCCTTGTCAATTGGTTTTACCGTTGGGAAGGTATAAACTGAGGGATTTATGCCTAATGAATTTAATTCTTCATAAGCTTCATTTACTTCGTCAAAAATTGCACCTGTTGAAAAAATAGCAACCTTTTTACCATCTTTGATTTTGATAGCTTTACCAATACTAAAACTATTAAGTTTATCGTGTATTCGTTTTTCTCCTCCCCTACCGAGACGAAGATAACACGTCCCTTGCTGTTCATAGATTGCCTTAGTTGCGCACTCTGTTTCAACCAAATCTCCCGGAGCAAGAACCACTACATCGGGAAGCGCTCTTATCATAGCAATATCTTCCGTTGCGTGATGGCTCATTCCCAAAGGCCCATACACAAAGCCACCGCCCACGCAAACAATCTTTACGTTAGCACTGTGATAAGCACAATCGTTACGAATTTGTTCTATACACCTAAGCGTTGGGAAATTCCCAATAGAATAGGTGAAAACTATTTTCCCTTGCATAGCTAATCCCGCTGCAACAGACGTCATATTTTGTTCAGCAATTCCTGCATTAATAATTTGTTCTGGTAATTCTGTCCAAAACGGCTTTAACACGCCAAATCCAAGGTCGCCTGTAACAATATAAACTCTTTTGTCTTTTTTTGCAATCTCCAACAACGTTCTTACAAAAGTATCTCTCATTTTATTCCTCCCTCATAAGGGTCAACAACACCTTCAGGCATATTGTCATATAACTCTTGCAACGCATTATCATATTCTTCTCCCTCATGAGGGAAACGATAATGCCAAAGAATATCAAATTCCATAAATGATATTCCTTTGCCTTTTACAGTGTTCGCTATAATAACCGTCGGCTTGTCCACGCTTTGTTTTGCGCTTATTAACGCCGCTCGTAATTGTTCGTGGCAATGTCCGTCAACCTCTAAGACATTCCAACCAAACGCCCCCCATTTATCGGCAAAAGGGGAGAGTGAAAGAGTTTTTTCACAAAAATCTAAACTTTGCATTTTATTGTGGTCAACAATAACGACTAATTGATTCAATTTAAACTGCTTGGCAAATAAAGCCATTTCCCAAACCGAACCTTCATCACACTCTCCATCGCCCACAATAACATAAGTATAATATGGTTTCTTGTCAAGCTTTGCATTGAGCGCCATTCCCGTGGCAACACAACACCCGTGCCCCAAAGACCCTGTGGAAAATTCAACACCTGGAATTCCTTTATGGGAAACGTGTCCCGAGAGACGACTGCCATCAGCATAATGCGTCTTTAATTCCTCCCTTTCAAAGAAACCTTTTTCAGCCAGTGCAGCATAAATAGCCGCACCTGCATGCCCCTTACTCAAAATAACTCTATCGCGATTATCTTCCTTAAAATTCTTAGGAGTTATGTTTGCTACGTCATTGTACAAAACGGCAACTATATCTGAAACAGATAAAATCGAACCAATATGGCTACCGTGTGAAATATGCGTCATCTCAATCCCGTGACGCCTAATTAGCCATGACAATTGCTTACTATCCATACCCCTACTCCTTTGAAACTTTATCTAATCGTTCAATTTGTTCTTTCGTTAAAGACCAATTCAGCGCCTCTATGTTTTGCAACACCTGCTTAGAGTTCTTAGCGCCTACCATTACCACGGAATCTTTCAAATAATCTATAATCCAACGAATCGCAACCGCGGATATCGGCTTATTCATTTCTTCTGCAACTTCTTTTAAAACTTCAACAATTTCAAGATTTTTTAAAAGCTTTTTTCCGTAAAAATTTACGTATATTTCTCTCGACCGTCTATCGTTTGATTCAAATTTGCAGTTTTTATCATATTTCCCACTCAAAATCCCCTGTCCCAAGCTACCCCACGTCAGAGGCGTCATATTGCACTCGTCTCGAAAATAAAACATTTCTTTTTCGTTTTTTCTGCAAGCTAAACTATATTCTTCTTGAAAGGATACAAAAGGATTATCTTTGCCAAAAAGTTTTAATTCCTCAGCATCTTTTTCGTGAATATTAGAAAGTCCATAATAACGAATTTTCCCTTGTTTCTTAAGATATTCCAAAGACTCAACTAAATCTGCAAGTGGCGTTACACTATCACGATAATGTGCTTGATACAGGTCTATATAATCACGATTTAATCGTTTTAAACTACCTTCAATAGCTTTGAACACATAATCTTTAGAATTGTCGTACGTGGTTTTTCCGTTTTCTACCCTAACACCAAATTTAGTCGCTATTACGACATCTTTACTATCTTTCCCTAATGCCTCAGCTAATAATTTTTCACTTTCTCCTAAGCCATAAGTATCTGCCGTATCAAAAAAATTAATCCCATTAACGACAGCGGTTTTTACCGCATTAATCAAATCCTCTCTTTGCGTGTTTCCCCAACCATAACCACCAAGCGGACACCCACCCATACACAGAGGTGACACTCGTAAATCTGTTTTTTTTATGCTTTTTTTATTCATTTCCCACATCCGTTTTTTTGTTGCCTTTTTCTATACTGTCTTTATTTCTGAGTTTTATTATCTTTTTCCTTTTCTTTTATGTCACCCGTACCGCCTTCAACCACTCCCTCGGACTTAACAACGCTCAAAATAGTACCAAAAAAGCACTTACAATCGAAACAAAAACCCATTTTTGCAACGTATTCCCCATCAAGCTTTGCTTTCACGGGAATTTCCAATTCGTCTCGTCCGTTGATTTGCGCCCACCCAGTCAAACCCGGTCTCACGCCGTTCGCTCCGTATTTATCCCGCTCTTTAATTAAATCGTATTGATTCCATAGTGCAGGGCGCGGTCCGATAATCGACATCTGTCCTACAAATATGTTAAAAATTTGAGGCAATTCGTCCAATGAAGTTTTGCGTAAAAATTTACCAACCTTAGTAATCCATTTCATTGGGTCAGACAATTCGTGCGTTGGTGCATCAGGCGGGGTTTCAGTACTCATAGTACGAAATTTCAAAATCATAAAATGCTTTTTATTCTTTCCTACTCTTTTTTGCTTAAACAACACTGGTCCCTTACTATCAATCTTTATCGCCAAAGCTATAATCAACATCGGAAACGCTAATATTATAATTGCCATTCCAGATAATAAAATATCGAATAATCTTTTAACAAAATTTTTATACATACTAGACCCCTAATAGTATTCTATCAACAAAGTGCTAAAGCGTGAAAATTTTTCACGCTTCCAGTCAAATATTTGCACATTTCCGTCTCAAAATTATCACAATTGAAACCTAATGGTGCTATCCAGTTTTTATCAAATGCTTCTTGAATGTATTGCA
>JAZNMA010000004.1:0-48575 GCA_045579345.1 Christensenellaceae bacterium
TTTTTATAATTTAATCATGATTCTAAAAATAGAATTTACTGATTTTTAAATAGCCAAAAAACTAAAACTTTAACCCTAAATTTTAAAATCATGTTTTTTAATGAATTGCTATTTTTTAGGGTGTTTTTGCTAAAAGTATTAAAAAATTAGTAATAAATAATTCAAAAAACACTTGACATAATTGAAAATTTACCCTAAAATATAAAAGTATGTAGTATAAATTTATTGGGGTAAGGGGGCAGAATGAAATTTAAACACGGTAAAAATTTTGTTATTAAAGACAAAAGAAGTGTGTTTATAGGTAAGAACGTAATAATTGGCAATAACGTAACTATCTATGAAAACAATAGGATTGAAGGAAATACGATAATAGAGGACGGAGTGACGATTTTACCCGGTTGCTATATTGTGGATACTAAAATTGGTGAAAACACGGTTGTGAATCATAGCCAAAGCGAAAGAGCGGAAGTTGGTAAGGATTGTTCTATAGGTCCTTTTGCAAGACTTAGACCTAAAGCAAAAATTCTAGACTCAGCAAAAATAGGCAATTTTGTGGAAATTAAGAACGCTACTATAGGTAATGGTACGAAAGTTAGTCATCTTGCTTACGTTGGGGACGCCGATTTAGGTGAAAACTGCAATATTGGATGTGGCGCTATATTTGTAAATTACGATGGCGTAAATAAACATAGAACAACAGTGGGGGATAGATGTTTTATTGGTAGCAATTGTAATATAATTGCACCTGTTAATATTGCAAGTCAGTCGTATATTTGCGCGGGCACGACTATTACAGAAAACGTTAAATACGATGATTTTGTTATTGGACGGGTACGTCAGCAAGTAAAAGAAAACCGCGCGCATGAATATTTAGATAAGGAGAAAAAATAAAATGGGTTTGTTTTTTGGTACGGATGGCTTGAGGGGAAAAGTAAACGAGGAATTGACTTACGATATAGCATATAAAATAGGCAATGCGTTATCTATTTTAAAAGAAAAACCAACAATAATCGTTGGTTCGGACACTAGGATTTCCAACTCTTATTTGAGTTTGGGTGTTTCAAGCGGTGCAATGAGTGGCGGAGCTCGTGTAATAGACATCGGTGTTGTCCCGACTGCTGGTATAGCATATATAACAAAAGAGGTTGGGGCTGATTACGGTATAGTAATAAGTGCCTCTCATAATAGCGGAGAGTATAACGGAATTAAAGTTTTTAACGGCGAAGGTTATAAGCTTGGAGACAAGGAAGAAGAGCGCATTGAAAGATGTTTTATAAGAGAAAAAATTAACGATTATGCAAATATCGGTACTTACGAGCAAAACTTTAATCTCGCTAAATTATACAAAAAATATTTAATTGAAGCTAGTGAACATACTCTCAAAGGAAAAACAATTGTTCTTGATTGTGCTTATGGCGCTGCGCATAGAATCGCTCCTGATGTTTTTAGAAAACTCGGCGCGAACGTCATTGCTGCTAATGCGACAAACGATGGAAAGAAAATCAATCAAAATTGTGGTGCTTTATATCCGGAAAACTTGATTAAAAAGGTGTTAAGATATAAGGCTGATATGGGCTTTGCTTTTGATGGTGACTCAGATAGGCTTATAGCTGTAGACGAGAAGGGTGGAATAATCGATGGAGACATGATTATTTACGGCTTAGCAAAATATTTTAAAAAGATTGGAAAGCTTGCTCACGACACAGTCGTTGGCACTAGCCATACAAATATGGCTATTGAAGAGGGCTTAAAAAACGAAGGGATAGATTTAATAAGGACAGATATAGGCGATAAGTACGTGCTTGCAAAATTATTGGAAAAAAACCTATCGCTTGGCGGAGAACAAAGTGGTCACGTAATATTAAAAGAATTGGCGACTACTGGTGACGGCATATTGACCGCGATAGTGGTTGCAAACATGATAATTAGTGAAAATGCAAGCATGTCAGAAGCTTTAAATATATCTCTTTATCCGCAGGTTAATAAAAATATAATCGTTAAAGATAAATTCCGCATAATGAATAGTGAAGATTTAAGTAGAGAAATTGCTAATTACAACGCTGAATTAAGTGGTAAAGGAAGATTAATGATACGTGCTAGTGGTACAGAACCTAAAATAAGAGTAATGGTTGAAAGCAAGGATAAGGAAGTTAACGAAAATATTGCAAACGTAATAACAAACTTAATCAAGAAAATTAACTCAGAAGTTTAATCAATAACCTTGTTTAGTAAAATTACGACATAACTAAAACATTAAATCACAACGGAAACATCCGTTGTGATTTTTTTAATACGAGTTTATATAAAGTTAGTTAAAATTATATTTACAAATCAAAATTAATGTGATATACTAATTAATAATGGTTTTTTGTTACTTATTTTAAAATAGTATGTTTAATTAGGTTTACTGCTGAGAATTATTTAGAGGAATTAATTATGGATAAGAGAAATTTGACTTTGCTTACTGATCTTTATCAACTTACGATGATGAACGGCTATCTCAAGTACGATAAGAATGAAGAGGTCGCTGTTTTTGACGTCTTTTTTCGCCAAAACGACATGATAACTTATTCACTTGCTTGTGGGCTTGAGCAAATAGTGGATTACATTCTTAATTTAAATTTTGGAGAAGAAGAAATAAAGTACTTAAAATCTCTTAATATTTTCAATGATGATTTTTTAAAGTACTTAGAAAATTTCAAATTTACTGGTGACGTGTACGCAGTACCCGAAGGCACGGTGGTTTTTCCGGGTGAGCCCATACTTACTGTTAAGGCACCGATTATGCAGGCTCAACTTGTTGAAACTGCAATATTAAATATCATGAATTTCCAAACTCTTATAGCTACTAAAGCCGCTAAAATCTGTAATGCGGCAGGAGATGATTTAGTTATGGAGTTTGGTTTGCGCCGTGCTCAAGCGCCAGACGCGGGTATTTATGGGGCTAGGGCTGCTGTTATTGGTGGGTGCGGTTCTACTTCAAACGTGCTTGCAGGGAAAATGTTTGACATTCCTGTTTCTGGTACGCATGCGCATAGCTGGGTAATGAATTTTAAAGATGAATATACTGCTTTTATGGAGTATGCTAAGGCTTATCCAGAAAATACCTTATTGTTAGTCGATACTTTTGATACTCTTAATCAAGGTGTGCCAAATGCTATAAAAGTTTTTGATTATTTAAGAGATAATGGTTATAAACCACGCGGAATTAGGTTGGATTCAGGGGACCTTGCATATCTTTCAAAAAAAGCAAGACAAATGTTAGACGAAGCTGGGTATAAAGATACCATAATTTGTGCCTCTGGTGATTTAGACGAATATTCTATCAATTCGCTTAAAAACCAAGGAGCAAAAATAAACTCGTGGGGCGTGGGTACTAGGCTCATTACTAGTGCGGACATGCCTGCGTTAGGCGGTGTATATAAACTTGCAGCCATTATAGATAAAGATGGAAATACTACGCCTAAAATCAAGTTGTCAAATAACACTGCCAAAATTACAAATCCTGGATTTAAAAATATATACAGAATATATGATAAGACTACAGGAAAGGCGGAAGCAGATGTGATATGCTTAAGAGAAGAGGCTAAAGTGGATACTTCAAAGCCGTTGGTGATAACGCATCCTACCGAACGCTGGAAAAAGACTACTTACGAAAATTATGAAATTAGAAGTTTGCAGATTGACGTTATTAAGGGAGGTAAATTGGTGTACAATTTACCGTCGCTTAAAGAAATAAAAGCATACGCAAAAGTTGAACTTGAAAGTTTTTGGGATGAGTATAAACGTTTGGATAGACCCCATTTATACAAGGTGGATTTATCTGATGCTTTATATAAACTTAAAGATTCTTTACTGGAAAAGTACAGAAAAACTAAATAGTAAGCGAAGTGGGGGAATGTTTTGGAGATAAAGAAAAGAAAGTACAAGCAAAGCGAAGTTATTGAAATCGTAAGTGCTTGTAAAAATGAATACGAACGAAAATTAGCTGATAAAGAAGATGAAATTAATCAGTTAAATGCGCAAATACTGCAACTTAAGTCAGACCTTGTTTCTGCTAAAGATAAAGAGGGCGCGATTTCTTCTGTATTATTAAGGGCGGAACAGCTTGCCAAGGAACTAAGCGATAAAGCGGAAATACAATACTCACTTGAAGTTGAGCGTATTAAAAAGTTTTCCATTGCTTGGAACGACTATTTTCATGGCTTAAGAGAAAAATATCCGCATTATCAGCCCGTTCAAGATGCTTTAGGCGTTATAGATATTTTAAACGAATATGAAGAGCATGCTCCTGCGAAAAATATCATCGAAGACATTGACGGGTTGATTACTGGAGGGAAAGAAAACTTCGACCCTAAACGAAAAATACGAGATTACATAGCTGCTACCGGTGATAATGGATTCAATCTTGACGAAGTTTTAAACCCCGGTGAACTTGAATTGGAGGAAATATGCAAAGAATTAGGGCTCTTAGATGGGGACGAATAGTTTTAGAAGCTATTCCCGTTGTATTACTGATTGCATGTGTGGTTATTGACCAGTTTACAAAGATTTGGAGTTATAATCTTTATGAAAAGAATAATAGGCTCCCAACGGTTGTAATTGATGATTTTTTTTATCTTACTTACACGTTGAACACGGGTGCTGCGTTCAGTTTTCTTGCGGATAAATCGTGGGCGCAAACGTTTTTTAAAATAATAACGGCTATTGCTCTTGTGTTGTTCTTGTTCTTTTATATTTATGCGGTGAAGAATAAATGTACGTGGTTAAAATATGCTATTGCTATAATAATTGGTGGAACTGTTGGTAATTTTATTGATAGATTAATGATGGACGGGGTAAGGGATTTTTTAAGCTTTATTTTTTGGGGAAACCCTTTTGCTGTGTTCAATATTGCCGACGCATGCTTAACGGTTGGTGTGATAATGCTTATTATTCACTTTTTGTTTTTAGACCAGGGGGCGCTTTTTAGGAAAAAGAATGGACAAGAAGAAATTTCTGATTGAACAAGATTCATCATTGCGTGCAGACGTCTATTTGTCACGAGAACTTAATTACACTCGCTCGCGAGTGAAAAAACTTTGCGATGATGGTTGTTTGTTCGTAAATGGTAAACTTGTTAAATCTAATAAAATCTTAAAAAAAGACGACATAGTTGAAATAAATGTGCCAGACGCAAAAAATCTCGATTTGGAGCCGGAAAATATACCAATTGATATAGTATATCAAGACGAGGATTTGGCGGTTATAAATAAGCCTCAAGGGCTTACTGTGCACGCTGGGAATGGTACGAATGGTTCTACGCTTGTAAATGCATTGCTTTTTCATTTAGATAAACTTTCAGGTATTAACGGAGTGGTTAGACCGGGAATTGTTCATCGGATTGACAAAAATACTTCGGGACTATTAGTTGTAGCTAAAAACGATGCGGCGCATTTGTCACTTGCTAAACAAATTGAAAATAAAACTTGTAAAAGAATTTATCAAGCTTTGCTTGAGGGGGTTGTTAAAATTGATAAAGGTAGAATTGACACCTTTATCAATCGCAGTACTAAAGACAGAACGAAAATGTCTGTTTCTGAATTTGGACGTCAAGCAATTACTGAATACAAAGTTTTGCAAAGATTTAAAGAGTTTACTCTATGTGAGTTTTCCTTAAAAACCGGTAGAACACATCAAATTAGAGTGCATGCTAAACATATAGGTCATCCTGTTGTGGGTGACGTTGAATATGGTTATAAAAATCAAAAATTCAAGTTGAACGGTCAACTTTTGCATGCGTATAAGCTTGAGTTTGTTCATCCTAGAACTGAGGAAAAGATGTGCTTCACTGCACCTCTTCCTGATTATTTTGAAAAAATATTAAAAAATTTAAAATATGGAAATTAAAACTGTATTACTTGATTCTGTTGCGGTTGAAAGGTCGCTTAAAAGAATTGCGCATGAAATAATAGAAAAAAATAAAGGCGTTTCAAATCTATTGCTTGTCGGGATAGCGAGGGGCGGAATTCCTGTTGCAAATAAACTTGCTAAAAACATTTACGATATTGAGAAAACTGAAGTTATTTGTAGAGAACTTGATATAACGATTTATAGGGACGATTTGAAGGATAAAAAGACAAATTCTGAGACGGATAAAAATGAGCTGTTGCCAATAATGGATAAAGACGTTGTTTTATGTGACGATGTTTTGTTTACGGGTAGGACGGTTCGAGCGGGAATTGAAGCAATTATTTCTAAAGGAAGACCTAGGAGTATTCAACTAGCGGTGCTTATAGATAGAGGACATAGGGAATTACCTATTAGGGCGGATTACGTTGGGAAAAACGTACCCACTTCTCGTGATGAAATAGTAAGAGTCTCTTTTACTGAAAACGATTCTAGTGCAGTTATATTAAAGCAAAATTAAACTTAAAGTTATAAAGAATTATAAAAGGACGGTATTTATCGTGGCAAAACCTTTAGTGGCTATAGTTGGTAGACCTAACGTTGGCAAGTCCACTTTTTTTAATAAAGTAGTTGGTAAAAAAATTTCAATAGTTGAGAATTTCCCTGGTGTAACGAGGGATAGGTTGTATGCTGATGCCGAGTGGTGTGGTAAATTTTTTAGTCTTGTAGATACAGGCGGACTGGAATTAAAATCCACTGATGAAATGTGGAGGCACATTCAAAAACAGGCGGAAATAGCTATCGAAACGGCAGATGTTATAATATTGTTTACTGATGCAAAAACTGGGCTGAACGCTTCGGATGAAGACGTCGCAATGAAATTGCGTAAGTCTGGAAAACCCGTAGTCTTAGCTGTAAATAAATTAGATAACTACGAACCTGAAAAACTTTACGAATTTTATAGTCTCGGGCTTGGGGAACCGTATGGAATTTCGGCAGAGCACGGTACTGGAATAGCTGATCTTTTAGATGACGTTGTAGCTAAATTTAAGGAAGTTGGAGACAAGGATGATGACGACTCAATTAAATTAGCTGTTGTTGGGAAACCTAACGCGGGAAAATCTAGTTTATGTAATAAATTACTAGGTTTTGATAGGACAATTGTGTCTGACATAGCGGGGACTACTAGAGATGCGATAGACACTCCTTTCATTTATAAAGATGTAAATTACACTTTAATTGATACTGCTGGAATTAGAAAGAAAAAAAGTGTTGAAGAAGATATTGAGTACTACAGCGTTTTGCGTGCTTTTGGAGCGATTAGAAGGGCGGACGTTTGTATAATAATGATAGACGCTACTCAAGGCATAACAGAACAAGACGTTAAAATTTGCGGGTATGTTCACGAGCAGGGTAAACCTTCTGTGATTGTAATGAATAAATGGGATTTAATAGAGAAAGATACTAATACCATAAATATTTTTAACAATGCAGTAAAAGAAGATTTAAAGTTTATGGACTATATTCAAACTATCTATGTATCGGCAAAGACGGGATTGAGAACGGATAAGATTTTAGATTTATCCGCAAATGTTTTAGCTAATGCTAATAGGCGCATTTCTACTGGACAACTTAACGATTTGGTTTTAGACTGCGTGATGGCTAACGAGCCACCGTCAGTTAATGGAAAGAGATTAAAAATTAAATATGCAACACAGATGGGTGTTAATCCTCCTACCTTTATTTTATTTGTCAACCAAGCAGACTTAATGCATTTTTCATACAAAAGATATTTAGAAAATTGCATAAGAAAGGCTTACGATTTTTCTGGTACGCCTATTAAAATTTTAATTAGGGAAAAAAGCGACGATGAATAATAATGTTTTGCTTTTAATATTTGCGGTGTGCAGTTATTTTTTTGGCAACATCAATTGGGCTATAATAATTTCAAAATTGAAAAGAACGGATATAAGAAAAATGGGGAGCGGTAATCCCGGAACGTTAAATATGAGCCGAAATTTGGGGCTTAAAGTAGGGTTGTTAACTTTTTTTCTCGATATATTGAAAGGCGTGATTCCGACGCTCACCGTGTTTCTTTTTACTAAAAATAAAATGTTTACAAACACAGATTTTATTGTTGCGGATTTCGGTGTTTTTTTGTGTGGTTTTTTTGCTGTGCTTGGACATATCTATCCAGTTTTTCTAAAATTTAAGGGCGGTAAAGGTATTGCAACCACTATAGGAGTGTTTCTTATTTGTTCGTTTGTATACGGCTGGGAATGGGGTGCTGTCGCGTTTATGGCAATAGTAGGAGCAGGGGTTTTTATCTATTTTACTGAATTCGGTGCTATGGGGTCATTTATTGCTATTACACCACCAGCAGTGGGTGCGAGCATAAGATTGTTTTTAACTTATAATTATACGGAAAATATTTATAGTTTTGCTCTTTATATTTTAACGAATACTTTAATATTTGCAATATGTTTATTCACTTGGTTTGCGCATAGACATAATATTGAGCGAATGCTGGCTGGAGACGAACATCCTACATCTATAAAAGAAATGGTTATAAAAATGAAAATTAAAAAGGCAAATTCCAAAAGGAAAATGACAGATGATAACCATAATTAAATAAATTTCACATAAAAATCAACCCCCTCTCATATATTATTCGTGTAATGTATGGGAGGTTTTTTTATGGAAAAATATGATATCTACAAAGATATATCACAGCGTACGGATGGGGACGTGTACATTGGGGTTGTAGGGCCTGTTCGCACTGGAAAATCTACGTTTATTACTAAGTTTATGGAAAAATTCGTGTTGCCTAATATAAGTAATAAATTACAAAAACAAATTGCCACTGATGAAATGCCTCAATCTGCTGATGGGAAAACCATTATGACAACTCAACCGAAGTTTATTCCTGCAAACGGTGTTAAGGTGCAGTTTAAAAATAAAATTTCAGCTAACGTAAAATTAATAGACTGTGTAGGGTATTTTGTTGACGGAGCGGTTGGACATGAAGAAGGGGAAAAACCTAGACTTGTAAAAACTCCTTGGAATGAAAATGAGATACCGTTTGAAAAAGCTGCGGAAATAGGAACGAAAAAGGTGATTGAGGACTATTCAACAATTGGTGTAGTTTTGACTACTGATGGTAGTTTTGGCGAAATTTCTAGAGAAAATTATGCAGTTGCAGAAAGTAGGGTGATTGAAGAATTAAAAGCCATTAATAAACCATTTGTTATTGTTCTTAACTGTAAAAATCCGAACAGCGATAGCGCACTAAAATTAAGCGCTGAACTTGAAAACAAATACGGCGTATCCGTTTGTACGATAAACGCTCTTGAACTTACTGCGGAAGATATAACTTCAATTATGGAAAAAGTTTTGCTTGAATTCCCTATGTGTGGTTTTAACGTTGAAATTCCTACGTGGATGCAAGCACTCCCAAGTCAAGATAGTGTAATAAGCGAACTTATGGATAAATTAAAGGAGGGCTCTTATAATGTTAGTAAAATGCGCGACTTTAATTTATTAGACGATATTTTTGAAAATAGTGATTGTTTTAATGGTTTACAGATAAAGGAAATTAATCTCGGAAAAGGAATCGCCCAGTATAAGCTTGACGCAAAGGAAGACTTATTCTATAAGGTGCTTTCAAAAGAATGTGAAGAAGAGATATGTGACGATTATCAATTGATGTCTTATATAAAATCTTTCTCTATGGAGAAAAGAAGGTATCAAAAAATTAAAGACGCATTAAATCAAGCAGATTCTGATGGATATGGCGTAGTTCTTCCTACTATTGATGAAATGAATCTTGAAGAACCCATATTAGTTAAACAAGGAGGAAGGTATGGCGTTAAATTAAAAGCTTCGGCTCCTAGTTTGCACATTGTGAAAGTAGATGTGTCTACTGAGGTGGCTCCGACAGTGGGAACGGAAAAGCAAGGGGAGGACCTCGTTAATTATTTGATGAATAAGTTTGAAGATAATCCTTCTGGTATTTGGGAGACTAATATGTTTGGAAAATCTCTACATGATTTAGTTAATGAAGGGCTTGCTGGAAAACTTAATTCAATGCCTAAGGATGCTCAAGGTAAAATGCGTAAAACATTGACGCGAATGGTTAACGAAAACCGTGGTGGAATGATTTGCATTCTTTTATAATATATTTAATAAAATATTTGTTTGATTTTTATAAACACCCATAGCCTTTGAGTTAAGACTATGGGTGTTTATCTTATTTATTGTATCTAATAATCAGTTTTTCAAGTAAAGCAACGGCTGAGTACATGAGTGTTGCTAAAACGCACAAAACGACCGTTGATGCCATTACTAAATCTAACTTAAACACTTGACCGCCATAAACTATTAAATATCCAAGTCCAGCTTTGGAGACTAGATATTCGCCCATAATTGAGCCAACCCACGCCATTCCTACGCTGATTTTAAGCATGCTTATTAATGTTGGTAGACTTCCTGGCACAACAAGTTTAATTAATACTTGTAATTTTGTAGCGCCCATAGATTTTAACAAAAGTATTTTGTTTTTGTCTGTTGCTAAAAACCCGTTAAGCATTGTGATTATAGCGACAATTATTCCAATTAATACCGCCATAAATATTATTGCCTTACTTCCACTTCCACACCAAACAATGATAATGGGACCGAGTGCTATTTTAGGCAAGCTGTTTAGTACAACTACGTAGGGCTCTAAAATTCTTCTTAAACGTTCTGACCACCATAACATTAGCGCGATGACATACCCTAAACCTACAGCAATTAAAAACCCTAAAATAGTTTCATACATTGTTATCCAAATATGATAAAATAAATTGCTTTCAGCAAAGAGGGAACTTATAGTTTTTACTATTTTGGAGGGACAACTAGAAATAAAAGGGTCGATTATTCCGATTTTAGCGAATAATTCCCAAAGTCCGAAAACAAGAAGTAAGATAACTACTCGCATGCTCCATATTAGACACGTTTCTCTTTTTATCTTTTTTATATATAATAAATGTTGGGGGGAAAATTGTTTTTCAGGTTTCATTAGTGTAACTCCTTCCAAATTTTTTCAAACCACAAGCTGAACTCTGGGCGCTCTCTACGCTCTAATGGGCTACCGTTATTTATATCTGGCCTAAAAATAGATTTTACATTTGCAGGTCTGTCGGTTAGCACTATGATTTTGTCTGACATAGAGATGGCTTCCGATATGTCGTGTGTTACTAAAATAGCAGTTTTTTGCTCTGCTTTTATTATTTTGTAGACGTCGTCGCACACGCTTAATCTTGTTTGATAGTCAAGCGCAGAAAACGGTTCGTCTAGTAGCAATAATTTAGGGTTAGAGACCAAAGTTCTAATAAGTGCTGCGCGTTGTCTCATTCCCCCGGAAAGCTGGTCGGGGTAGTTGTTTTTAAAATCGTATAAACCGTATTTTTTCAATAAGTTCAATGCGTATTCGCGATTATTGTTATTGTTTATTTTTTTTATTTCTAAGGGCAGAAAAATATTTTTTTCAATAGTTCGCCATGGGAATAGTTGATCTTTTTGCAACATATATCCCAAACTATTTTTATCGGTAGTTTCACCGTTAATATTGATAACGCCTTTTGTTGGCGTTATCAATCCTGCAATTAACGAAAGGATGGTGGTTTTTCCGCAACCAGACGGACCTATAATAGAAATAAATTCTCCCTCGTCACAACTAAAGCTAAGTCCTTGTATGGCATTTATTTCATCTGTCATGGTTTGATACGTTAGTGATACGTTTTTCAATTCGAGTAGTTTTTTCATAATTTTTTCCGCCGTGTTTAATATTTTTTAGCCGAAAACTTCCTTAGCTAAATTGTTATTTACTAGTTTATTAAATTCAACTTTGCTATCTAATTCTCCAGCATTTTGCATTACGTCTTGTAATCTATTAAAACTTTCTTCGGTAGCTTGCATGTTTGTTTTCCAAGCGTCGATAGATTTATAACTCTTGATTGACGTTTCTATTGACTTAATAGAGGTGGAGGGGAATTGTTTAACTATTGCTTCTGCCACTTCATATTCAGAATGAGTATTTAAAAACTCAAACGCTTTTTTAATAGCTGTTAAAAATCCTTTTACGGTTTCTTTGTTTTCATTTATATAACTATCTAGAGCGATAAACGAGGTATAAGGAATTTCTCCGCTTTGAGCCCCAACACTAGCCACAATGTGCCATTGCCCGCTTGCTTGATATTCTGAGGCTGTTGGTTCGAAAACGGTGCAGTAGTCGGCAACTCCGCTTAAAAATGCACTTGTCATCATATTAAACTGAACGTCGAAATTTAGATTAAAATCTACGCCGTTTTTCATTTCTAATTGATTTAATACGTATTCAAAAGTCATAGCGGGGACACCGCCTTTTCTACCGGCTAAAATTTCTTTGCCTTTTAAGTTGGTCCATTCAAAATTCGGTTCTGCATTTCTTGAAACAAGAAATGAGCCATCTTTTTGTGTGAGTTGCCCGAATACTTTGGGCGCGTCTTTTTTTCCTTGTTTGTGCACATAGATTACCGTTTCAGGGCCCATAAGTCCGACGTCTGCTGAGCCGGAAAGCACTGCGGTCATTGAACTGTCTGCACCACCTCCATTAGTAAGTTCAATCTTTATATTTTGTTCGTCAAAGTAACCGTTTTCTATAGCTAAGTATAAAGGGGCGTAGAAGACGGAGTGTGTGACTTCGTTCAAACGAACCGTTGTTTTTCCGTCATTATTTTTGCAACCTCCTAATGGTAGAGCAAAAAGTAATAAACTAAGTAAAATTGCTGATAGTTTTCGCATTTTTAATCTCCATAAAAATTTTTTATAATTTATCTTATGAAAAATTGATTATATTTGACAATGATTGGATTAATATTTGACTTTACTGAATTATTATTGTATAATTAATTCGTATTGCAAAAAGGAGAAAGCCTTATGGATATGGCAAAAACTTATAACCCATCTGAGTTTGAAAAAGAAATTTACGAAGAATGGGAAAACAAAGGATATTTTAAAGCAAAAATCGACTCTAATAAGCTACCTTTTACTATTGTAATTCCACCGCCCAATATTACTGGGCAATTACACATGGGGCATGCATTAGACGAGACCTTGCAGGATACACTAATTAGATTTAAAAGAATGCAAGGGTATAGTGCGTTGTGGTTACCAGGAACTGACCATGCGTCTATTGCTACCGAAGTAAAAATTGTAGAGCAGATGGCCAAAGAAGGTATAACTAAAAACGATATTGGTAGAGATGGGTTTTTAGAACGCGCTTGGGCATGGAAAGAAAAATACGGCGGAAGGATTATTGAACAATTAAAAACTCTCGGCTCGTCTTGTGACTGGTCGCGTTTAGCGTTTACGATGGACGAAAAATGTTCTAAGGCGGTAAAAGAAGTTTTTGTTAATCTATACGAAAAAGGGTTAATTTACCGTGGTGATAGAATTATTAACTGGTGTCCAGAGTGTAAAACAGCACTTTCTGACGCGGAAGTTGAATACGTAGAAGAGGATAGTAGTCTTTGGTATATAAAATACCAAGTAAAGGATAGTGACCAATATATAACAGTTGCTACCTCAAGACCGGAAACTATGCTTGGAGACACGGCTGTTGCTGTAAACCCGAAAGATAAGAGGTATGCTGGAATGGAAGGCAAAACCTTAATTTTGCCTATTTTAAATAAAGAAATACCAATCGTTTACGATGAATACGTAGAACTAGAATTTGGTACAGGTGCGGTAAAAATTACGCCAGCGCACGACCCGAACGACTTTGAGGTTGGCTTAAGACATGATTTGCCGGTAGTTAAAGTAATTGCCGACGATGGCACCATGAATGAGTTTGCTGGAAAATATCAAGGCTTACCAGCAATTGAATGCAGAAATAAGATAGTTGAAGAGCTTAAATGTTTAGGCGTGCTTGAAAAAATAGAACCGTTACATCACAGTGTAGGTCATTGCTATAGATGCAATCACACGGTTGAACCTATCGTTAGTAAACAGTGGTTTGTAAAAATGGAACCGCTTGCAAAACCTGCTATTGAAGTTGTGAGAAAAAAGAGCGTTAAGTTTACGCCAGATAGATTTTCAAAAATATATTTCAACTGGATGGAAAACGTAAAGGATTGGTGTATTTCTCGTCAACTATGGTGGGGACACAGAATACCTGCGTATTATTGTCAAGACTGTGGCGAAATGATGATAAGTAAATCGGATGTTGTTACTTGCTGTAAGTGTGGTAGTACTAACATAAAACAGGACGAAGATGTTTTGGATACTTGGTTTTCTTCTGCGCTTTGGCCATTCTCCACACTCGGATATCCAGACAAAACTGAAGACTTAGAGTATTTCTATCCGACGGACGTACTTGTTACTGGTTACGATATTATCTTCTTTTGGGTTGCCCGCATGATATTCTCGGGATTAGAGCATATGAAACGCATTCCGTTTAAGGACGTATTAATTCACGGTCTTGTTCGTGATGCACAGGGCAGGAAGATGAGTAAATCCTTAGGGAACGGGATTGACCCGACCGAGATAATTTCTAAATATGGTGCAGATACCTTGCGTTTTTCTTTAATTAACGGCGTTGCTGCGGGTAGCGACATGAGATTTTCTGATGAGAAAATTGAGGGCGCACGTAACTTTATGAATAAAGTTTGGAATGCGGCTCGATTCGTTTTGTTGAATACTGAAGGAAAAGAAATTTCTAATATTAAAGATTGCAAATTATCGTCTGCGGATAAGTGGATTATTTCAAAGTTAAACAAGACCATAAGAGACGTTACTATAAATATGGAAAAATTTGAAATGGGAGTTGCGCTTGCTAATCTTTATGATTTTGTATGGAATGATTTCTGCGACTGGTATATCGAATTGACTAAACCTGTTTTATATGGTGAAGATGAGAAGAAGCGTAACGATACGATAAGCGTTCTAGTATTTGTTTTAGGAGAAATTGTTAAACTACTACATCCTTTTATACCTTTTGTAACCGAAAAGATTTATAAAAGCATTCCTAAAGCAGATGGTCCGTTAATGCTTGCTGATTTCCCAAGATATAGTGCTAAATTTAATTATTCGGCAAGTGTTAAGGAAATTGAGCCCATCAAAGAAATAATTAAAACCGTTAGAAATATCAAAGCTAAACTCGGTGCAGCTCCATCTAAAAAGGTAACCTTATACGTAAAAACGGAAAATAAAAAACCGCTTAAGAATGGAGCGGTTTACGTAGAAAAACTTGCAGGCGTTTCAGGAATTGAATTTATTGAAGATAAATCTAATCTTAACGAAAAAGTTGTCTCTCAAGTTATTGATGGATTTGAACTCTTTGTTCCGCTAGGAGAACTTGTTGATTTTGAGCAAGAGTTAAAACGCCTCGAGGGTGAGCTTAAAAATGTACAGAGTGAAATTGCGCGTGCTAGCGGAAAGCTTTCAAATAGTGGTTTCCTTGAAAAAGCGCCAAAAGCACTTGTTGATTCTGAGCGTAACAAATTAAACAAATATATAGATATGCGCGAGAAAATTATGGCGCAAATAAAAGATTTAAAGGGTTGAGATAAACTCGCGTAATTCTTTTATGTTATCCTTAAATTGAAAAGTTTTTATATTGAACCTTGCAGCGCCTGCAAGGTTCTCTTTTATGTCATCGATAAAGAGACATTCTTCTGCAACAAGTGAGTATTTATCTAATAAATATTTATAAATTTCAGGATTTGGCTTTACCATTTTTATGGGAGCAGAATAAATTATTCCGTCAAAATATGTAAATATTGGGAACTTGTATTCACGCTCAATAAAATGTCTTGTCATGTTGGATAATACGTATAGTTTATAGCCTTGTTTTTTTAAGTCTTGTATTAAAGGGATAATTCCTTCCGAATAGCGCATAAAATATTCCCAATTATTTAAAACTGAGAGAGCTATTTTGTGTAGATGAGGAGGAAGAGAGTTTATAACATCTTTTTTATATTGGTCAAGAGAAATTAGGTCTTCGTCTAATTTTTCCCAATTACAAAAGAGTTTGTCTTTTAATAATGCATAATCATCACCTTGATAAAAATGAGAAAGGAGAAAATCTCTACTGAATTTTAAAATAACGTTACCAATATCGAATATAATGTTTTTAATCATAAAATTTCTAACTCTCATCTGTATTTTATTACAATTTTAAGCGTTAAAGATGTAAAAGTCAAACCAAAACATACAAAATATTGAAATATTGACAAATTATGGCACAATAATTAGTAAAATTTTACAATCGATATTGACAAAACTTTAATAATATATTATTATATTAATATAAAAGATGAGGGGATATGTTTATGAATATTAAAAATGCTGATTGGCGAAATAGTATGAAAATCACGGTAGATTACAATAATATGATGTCTGAATATATAGGGCAAGAACAAGGATTTACCGAAAAAGATTTTTTAGACAACAAAAAGATTATTAATGACGCATTTGAAAACGTTAAAAATAACCGTGGCAAAGGAATGATGGGCTGGACTGAACTACCTTATAACCAAAAGGATATTGTTGAAGATATAATTGCTACGGCTAAAACAATAAAGAAAAAATATGATAACTTTGTTGTTTTAGGTATTGGTGGCTCTGCACTAGGACCTATTGCAGTATTTCAAGCACTTTGTCATTTAAGGCATAATGAACTTCATAAATCAAAGCGTAAAGCACCTAAACTATACGTAGAGGATAACGTAGACCCTGAAAGAATGGTTGCGCTTTTAGATGTTTTAGATTTAGATAAGACCGTATTTAACGTAGTTACTAAAAGCGGTGCTACAAGTGAAACGATGGCGCAATATCTTATAATTATGGACATTTTGAAGGCCAGATACGGCGCTAATGCAAAAGAGCATATGATTGCTACTACTTCTGAAAAGAAAGGCAATCTGATTAAAATAGCTAAAAACGAAGGGTTAAAAACCTTTTATATACCAGACGGCGTTGGTGGGCGTTTTTCAGAACTGTGTCCAGTAGGGCTTTTACCTGCTGCAGTAGTAGGAATTGATATTAAATCATTGCTTAAAGGCGCTATGTTTATGGACAAACTTTGCAATAGCAAAGATATAAAGAAAAATCCTGCGTTAATTTGTGCTTTCTTACAATATTTTGCTATGAAAAATGGTAAAAATATTTCGGTTATGATGCCTTATGCGGATAGCTTGAAATATATTGCCGATTGGTATTGCCAACTATGGGGTGAAAGTCTAGGTAAAGCTGTTGACAATGATGGCAAACAGGTATTCGTCGGACAAACTCCCGTTAAAGCTTTAGGCGTGACCGACCAACATTCGCAAGTTCAACTTTATAGAGAAGGGCCGTTTGATAAAGTAATAACGCTTATTGCTGTTGAGAACTATCGAAAAACAGTTGAAATCAGTAATGGTTGTGAAGATATACCCGACGTTTCATTTTTGTGCGGGCATACAATGAACGAACTGATAACAGCTGAGAGAAAGGCAACGGAATATGCACTTACAACTGCAAAGCGTTTAAACTTTACTATAACTTTACCAGAGGTTAACGCTTTCACTATTGGACAACTTTTGTTTTTATTTGAAATGCAAACTGCCTATACTGGCGCAATGTTAAATATTGACACCTTTAATCAACCTGGGGTAGAGGGCGGAAAGAATGCAACATATGCTCTGTTTGGTAAAATGGGATATGAAAAAACAAAGGAAGAAATGGATAATGCTCCTAAGAAAAATATTAAATATATGTGCTAAATAATGAAAGAAAAGAAAATGAAATCTGAAAAAAAAAGTAATTTACCTTTATATTTATTTCACCAAGGTACTAATTTTTGCGCATACGATTATATGGGGGCGCATATTAAAAAAATTAATGGAGTGAGTGGAACAATTTTTCGCACTTGGGCTCCTCGAGCAGAAAAAGTTTCTGTTGTTGGCGATTTTAATGGTTGGGAAAAAGAAGTTCACATAATGCAAAAAATTAGCGACAGTGGAGTATATGAGTTGTTTGTCGAGGGGGCAAAGGCTTACGATAAATATAAATTTTGCATTACTGGTGGTGGAAAAACAACGTTAAAAGCTGACCCTTATGCTTTTTATTCGGAAAAAGCACCAAATACAGCATCAATTATTTATAAGTCAAATTACAGATGGAAAGATAAGGAATTTATCAGTAATCGCTTGCCACCATATTCGCAACCTATTAATATTTATGAAATTAATCTTGCGTCATGGAAACGTAAAGAGAATGGTGAGTTTTATACTTATCGTGAAATTGCAAAAGAGTTAATTCCATATCTAAAAGAAATGGCTTATACACACGTGGAGCTTATGCCTGTGACAGAATATCCGTTCGATGGGTCATGGGGCTATCAAGTGACGGGTTACTATTCACCGACTTCAAGGTTTGGGACTCCAGATGATTTTAAGTATTTAATTGATAGATTACATAATAACGGTATTGGAGTAATAATGGATTGGGTTCCTGCCCACTTTCCTAAAGACGAGCACGGTTTATATGAATTTGATGGCTATCCATGTTATGAAAATCAAGGCTGGGACAGGCAAGAGCATAAAACGTGGGGAACGCGAATTTTTGATTTGGGAAGAAACGAAGTACAAAGTTTTTTGATTTCAAATGCTCTTTTTTACTTTAATAAATTTCATATTGACGGACTTCGTGTAGACGCTGTGGCATCTATGCTTTATCTTGACTATGATAAAAAGCAAGGTGAATGGTTACCCAACGAATTTGGTGGTAATTATAATTTACAATCTATTGAATTTCTAAAAAAGCTTAATTCAGCTGTATATGAAAGAAATGATAACGTTTTAATGATTGCGGAAGAATCTACAGCATTTCCAATGGTTACAAAACCAGTAAGTATGGGCGGTTTAGGGTTTAATTTTAAATGGAACATGGGTTGGATGAACGACTCATTGTCTTATATGTCAAGTAATCCTTTTTTCCGTTCAGGGTTGCATGATAAATTAACTTTTTCAATGTGTTATGCTTTTAGTGAGAATTTTGTTTTGCCTATATCACATGACGAAGTTGTACATGGTAAAAAGTCACTTCTCGATAAAATGCCTGGGAATATAGAGGAAAAGTTTGCAAATTTACGTGTTTTCTTAATATATATGTTTGCTCATCCAGGCAAAAAACTTAATTTTATGGGCAACGAATTTGGCCAATTTAAGGAATGGAATTATGCTGAAGGGCTGGAGTTTTTTATGCTTAATTTTGAAAATCATAAAAAACTTCATGAATTTAACAAGTGTATTAATTTTATTTATAAAAACAATCCGGCTTTTTACGAAATTGAAGATTCTTGGGACGGGTTTAATTGGATTGTCGTTGAAGAGCGTAATAATAACGTGCTCGCGTTCAAGAGGAAAGATTTAAGTGGCAATCAAATTATTGCGCTTATGAATTTTTCAGGTTATAGTTTTGATAAATATTGTTTGGGTGTAGATGAGGGTGAATATTCTGTACTTTTATGTTCAGATGATGAACAATTTGGCGGAAAAGGAAGGGGAAGGAATCGTACGTATTATACTAAAGACAAACCTGCACATGGGGCAAAAAAGTCAATTGAAGTTGAATTGCCGGCATTTTGCGGTATGTACTTAATTAAAAAGGGATAGTAATATTTAGGAGATTAAATATATGATAAGAAAGAAAAAATGTGTGGCAATGTTACTTGCTGGTGGACAAGGAAGTAGATTATATGCGTTAACCAACAATATTGCAAAACCTGCGGTATCATTTGGAGGTAAATATAGAATTATTGACTTTCCGCTTTCCAACTGTATTAATTCTGGCATTGATACGGTTGGCGTACTGACTCAGTATCAGCCGATGATACTTAATTATTATATTGGTAACGGACAACCGTGGGATTTGGACAGAAACTTCGGTGGTGTACGCATACTTCCTCCATATCAAGGGAAAAATTCCTCGGACTGGTATAAAGGAACTGCAAACGCTATTTACCAAAACTTGCGTTTTATTAATCAGTACAATCCAGATTACGTTTTAGTTTTATCTGGTGACCACATTTATAAAATGAATTATGCGCTAATGCTTAATTATCATATATTAAATGATGCCGATTGTACAATTGCTACTATTAATGTGCCTATTGAGGAAGCTTCAAGATTTGGTATTATTAATACAAATCCTGATGGTAGCATATACGAATTTGAAGAAAAACCTAAAAAACCCAAGTCTACTTTAGCATCAATGGGAATATATGTTTTTTCTACCAAGAAGCTATGTAAATATTTAGAAGAGGACAGCCTTAATCCTAAGTCGTCTAATGACTTCGGTAAAGATATTTTGCCTAAAATGCTTTCTGCTGGAGAAAGAATGATGGCGTATGAGTTTAAAGGGTATTGGAAAGACGTTGGTACAATAGACTCACTTTATGAAGCTAACATGGATTTATTAGGCGATAATCCTAAATTCGACGTGTCAGATACTACCTGGAAAATTCAATCGAGAAGTCCTCTTGCGCCACCACATTACGTAGGTGACAGTGCAAAGACGTATAACAGCATAATAATGTCTGGTTGTGAAATATACGGAACTGTAGAGAATTCTGTTTTAGCTAGTGACGTAACCGTTAAAAAAGGCGCGATAGTACGAAACAGTATAATAATGGGCGACGTTACAATAGAAGAAAATGCTGTAATTCAATATTCCATTATAGACGAAAGCGTTTCGGTTGGAAAAGGCGCTAAAATAGGCGAGCCAAAAGAGTCTGGTAAAGGAATTGCTGTTGTAGGAAGAAACACTAAAATTGACGATGGTATTCAAGTTTTTGGCGGTCAAATTATTGATAAAGATATATTAAAAGGAGGTAACTGATATGAGAGCGGTTGGAATTATATTTTCAAATATTCACGATAATAACGTTCCAGAACTTGCAAGAATAAGGACGCTCGGTTCTATTCCTTTTGGTGGTAGATATAGACTTATTGATTTTCCTCTTTCAAATATGATTAATTCAGGGATAGATACAGTTGGTATCATTACTAAAAGCAATTACCAATCATTAATGGACCACGTGGGTAGTGGTAAAGATTGGGACTTAGCGAGAAAAGATGGTGGTGTTATAATTTTGCCTCCTTTTGGCGATACGGATAGCGACAGCCTTTATACGTCAAGGCTTGAGGCGTTGAAAGGTATTACTAACTTTTTATTTAGGGCGGATGAAGAATACGTAGTAATGACAGACTGTGATTCAATTAATAGGATTAATTATAACGAAGTTATTGAATATCATATCAGAAATCGTGCGGATATAACGCTCGTTTATAAAAAATTAGAAAAAGGTGAATTTTCCGCGAAAAATGCTACTACTTTTGATATAGAAGAGGGAAGAATTACAAGCGTAAATTATAAAGAAAAATTAGATGACGGATGCTTTAACGTCTTTACAAATATTTTTATAATGAAAAAATCGCTATTACAAAATATCGTAATGGATAGTATTTCTCATAATAAACGACATTTTATGACAGATATTATTGCTGAAAACGTAAACGCAATGAAAATTATGGGATATGAGTATAAAGGTTTTTATGCGGGAATTACTTCGCTTCAAGCTTATTACGATAGTAATCTCAAAATGCTTGACCTTGACGTTAGGAAAGAACTATTTGCGGATAGAAGCGTGTTTACAAAGATTAGAGATTCTGCACCTGCGAAATACGGCAATAGCGCTATAGTAAAGAACTCTATGATTGCAGACGGTTGCGTTATAGAGGGACAAGTGGATAACAGCATTTTGTTTAGAAACGTTAAAGTTGCGCGTGGTGCTGTAGTTAAAAACAGTATAGTAATGCAAAATTCTATTATAGGGGAAAATGCTACGCTCAACTGCATTATCGCAGATAAAAACGTTACGGTTAGAGACAAGAGAATTCTTTCAGGTAGCGATAATCACCCATTCTATATAGGTAAAGGAATAATGATTTAAGGAGTAAAATAATGGCTAATACGTCAAATACTAAAACAAAAGCAAAGAAAACTACTGAGAATAAGACGGCAAGTATTTCGGCTAAAAGTACTGAAAAAAAATCCACTGTAAAAAAGACTATTTCAAAAAATATTCCTACGACTGAAAAGAAAAAAACGGGTAAATTACCGGAAATTAAAGTCAGAATAAAAAAGAAGGTGGTATTCTTAGGCTCAGAGGCGGCTCCTTTTATTGCAACTGGTGGGCTTGCAGACGTTTTGGGTTCACTTCCGAAAGCACTTGCGAACAATAAGGATTATGACGTGAGTGTAATTTTACCGCTATACAGCAATATTAGTCAAGAATGGAAATCACAATTTAAATTTTTAACAAATTTTAACGTGTCGGTTTCATGGAGGCTTCAATACGCGGGGGTGTTTTATTACGAATATCAAAACGTAAAGTTTTATTTTATCGACAATGAGTACTATTTTAAAAGAGAGGGGAATATTTACGGATTTTACGATGACGGTGAAAGATTCGCATTTTTCTCACGTGCGGCACTAGACACTATTGCGCGCCTAAATATATATCCAGACGTTTTACATTGCAATGATTGGCAAACAGCTGGCTCTATTATTTACTTGAAGGGAATGTATTTTGGCGATGAGAATTTTAGAAAAGTAAAAACTGTTTTCACCATTCATAACATTGAATATCAAGGCGCTTTTTCTGAATTTACTTTTGGAGACGTTTTTGGTTTCCCTGATTCAATTAGGGATTTAGTGGAGTTTGACGGTTGTGTAAATTTAATGAAAGGCGCGATTGAGATGACTGATATTGTATCAACAGTAAGCCCAACGTATGCAGAAGAGATTAAAAATGCTTTTTTTGCACATAGATTAGATAGTATAATCAATAAAAATGCGCATAAATTAAGCGGAATTCTTAATGGTATAGACATCGACTATTATAATCCTGAAACTGATAAATATATATTTAAAAATTACTCTGTTAACGATTTATCAGGCAAGTCGGTTTGTAAAAAAGAGTTGCAAAAAATGCTTAATTTACCAGTAAGAGAGGACGTTCCAATTATTGCTGTTATATCTCGTCTTGTATCGCATAAAGGACTTGATTTAGTTAGAGGCGCAATTGAAAGCTTGCTTGCTCAAGACGTTCAAATAGTGATTCTTGGTAAAGGCGAAACAGCGTACGAAAATTTTTTCAGCCACATTTCGCACTGCTACAGTGGAAAGTGTGTAACAATCATAGCATATAATCAAGATTTATCAAGAAAAATTTATTCGGGAGCAGACATTTTCTTAATGCCCTCTAAAATGGAACCGTGTGGACTCTCGCAGATGATTGCGAGTCGTTATGGTATGGTACCTGTTGTTCGTGAGACCGGTGGTCTTAACGATAGTATTAAGGCTTACACGGGCGTTAAAGGAAATGGTTTTACTTTCCATGATTACAATGCGCACGACATGCTTTACGTTATTAATGAAGCGATAAGAACTTTTAAAGATAAAAACGCATGGGCGGATGTACAGTATAGGGCAATGACTACCGATTTTTCTTGGAAAGTTCAAGCTGGGGAATATGAAAAACTATACAATAAATAATAGGCAGGATAAAAATGAATTCAATGACGGAAAAAGATGCAAAAGGACTAATTAGAAGTAAATTATCAAAATATTTTGGAGTTTCCCCAAAAGAAGCGACAAAAGAACAAATTTATAAAGCCGTGGTGATGTGTGTTAGAGACATGCTACTTGAAAAACGCCACGCTTTTAATAAAAAATATCGCGACAAAAGTGGCAAAAGAGTGTACTACTTGTGCATGGAATTTTTGCTAGGACAGTCACTTAAAAACAATACTTATAATTTAAGTATTCAAGATGCATTTAATAAAGCACTTAAAAGTGAATTTAATTCATCGCTTGAAGAACTATATGAATTAGAGCCAGATGCCGGTTTAGGCAACGGTGGTCTAGGAAGATTGGCGGCTTGTTTTATGGATGCTCTTGCTAGCCAAAACTATCCTGCGATGGGATATTCAATTAGATATGAATATGGTCTTTTTAAGCAAAAAATAGTGGACGGTTGGCAAATGGAATTACCGGATATATGGTTGCCCGGAGGCGAAGTTTGGCTGACTCAAAGACATGATAAAACTTATAAAGTTAAATTTGATGGGCATATCGAAGAATATTGGACTGAAAACGGCTTGAAAGTTGCACATTATGATGCAAAAGAAGTAGAAGCTGTAGCTTATGATATGATGATTTCAGGAAAGGATAGCGAAGCCGTTTCAGTTTTAAGATTGTGGAAGGCACAAAATATTCGTGATTTCGATATGAAAACCTTTTCTCAAGGCGACTATATTCGTAGTTTACAAGAAGATAATGAAGCGGATTTGATTTCTAAAGTTTTATATCCGTCAGATAATCACTTTGAAGGAAAATCTTTAAGATTAAAGCAACAATACTTGTTGGTTTCGGCTGCATTACAAGATATTGTTCAAGACCATGAAAAACGTTACGGAACACTAAGTTCCTTGCCCGAAAAAGCAGCAATTCATATAAATGATACGCATCCAGCATTGTGTATTCCGGAATTAATGCGTATTTTAATGGATGAAAAAAATTATTCTTGGGACGATGCGTGGAGTATAGTTACTAGAACGGTTGCATACACGAATCATACTGTTATGAGTGAAGCTCTTGAAAAGTGGAACGAAGACCTAATTGCAAGAAGACTTCCCAGAATTCACATGATTTTGAAAGAAATAAATCAAAGGTTCTGCGGTGAGTTGTGGGATAGATTCCCTGGCGATTGGGATAGAATTGACAAAATGAGTATTTTTTCTCACAACCAAATAAGAATGGCGAATCTATGCGTTGTTGCATCGCATGCTGTAAACGGTGTATCGGCTCTCCATAGTGATATTATCAAAAAGAGCATATTTAAGGATTTTAATGATATATATCCAGAAAAGTTTACTAACGTTACCAACGGTATTGCACATAGAAGGTGGCTTTGTCAATCCAACAAAGAACTTTGTTCATTATTAAATGATTGCATAGGTGACGGATACGTTTCCGATGCTTCTAAACTTATAGAATTTAAGAAGTTTGAAGACGACAAGACCGTGTTAAAAAGGTTAAATGAAATAAAGTATCAGAAAAAATTGCAATTTTGTGAATTTGCATCTAAAAAGCAAGGACATGTAATCAATCCAGACTCTTTATTTGACGTTCAAGCAAAAAGGCTTCATGAATATAAAAGGCAGTTATTAAATG
The DNA here is from genome assembly GCA_045579345.1 of Christensenellaceae bacterium. Lineage (GTDB taxonomy): Bacteria > Bacillota > Clostridia > Christensenellales > Borkfalkiaceae > UBA1259. The sequence goes on from JAZNMA010000004.1 coordinate 25,192, forward strand.
CTCTTTATATAATATCTCTATACAACGACTTAAAAGAAAATCCCGACCTGCCAATGATACCGAAAACGTTTATATTCGGGGCTAAAGCGGCACCAGGTTATTATTTTGCTAAACAAATTATTAAACTTATTTGTTGCCTAAGTGAAGATATAAAGAAAAACCCCAAAATTAGAGAGAAAATCAACGTTGTTTATATGGAAGACTACTGTGTTTCTATGGCAGAAAAATTAATGCCAGCAACTGAAATTAGCGAACAAATTTCTCAAGCTGGTAAAGAAGCAAGCGGTACCGGAAACATGAAGTTTATGATTAACGGTGCTTTAACTATTGGAACGCTAGACGGTGCTAACGTGGAAATGAAGGAAGCGTGTGGGGAAGAAAATATCTTTATTTTTGGACTAACGGCAAAAGAGGTTGATAGGCTTTGGGCTCACGGCTACAATGCATCGAGTTTTTATGCAGACAATAAAAAGCTTGAAAAAGTTATTAAAGCGCTTAATCAAGGTTTTAATGGTCAAACTTTTACTGATATTGCACAGTATTTGTTGACGGGCAGTCCTATTGCTGACCCATATATGTGTTTGGCTGATTTTGGCTCGTTTGCGGATATACATGAAAAAGCTGATGCCGTATACAAAGATAAAATGCTTTGGGCAAAAAAGAGTTTAAATAATATAGCTACGGCAGGTATTTTTGCTAGTGATAGAAGTATCAAAGAATATGCTGATAGAATTTGGAAGATTAAAAGGATAGATTAATTTGCAAACCTATTTTAACCCGCTGGATAAATTTTATAAAAGTATTACCGGAGCACATTGCTCTGATAAGGAAATAACGTTCAGAGTTAAAGGAGATTTTGACTCTGTCGTTTTCCTTTTTAAAACGGATAAAGATAATTGTGAAACTTGGCTTAACATGTATAGGCGAGATGGGTATTTTGAGTTGTCATTGACTTTTTCGGTCGGATTATACTTTTATGCTTTTAGTATTGGCGACGGGAAATTTATCGGTATTGGTGACGATTTATTAGGTGTAATAACTTCTGAACCTGAATACTATCAATTATCGGTTTATTGCGAGGGGTTTACTACTCCCACTTGGCTATATGGAGGCGTAATATATCAAATATTTCCCGATAGATTTTTTTGTGCACAAAAAAATAAAATAATTGGAGAAAATAAAGTCTTACATAAAGATTGGTCTGAATTGCCTATTTTTGAACCCAACGAATTCGGTCAAGTTATCAATAACGATTTTTTCGGTGGGGATATTAAAGGTATTATAGAAAAACTTGCTTATCTTAAAGATTTAGGTGTAACTGCAATTTATTTAAATCCAATTTTCAAAGCTTTTTCAAATCATCGTTACGATACCGGTGATTATATGAGTATAGATTCTTTATTAGGAGATGAAAAGGATTTTACAAATCTAATTGTTTCGGCTAAAGAGAAAGGCATAAAAATACTTCTTGATGGAGTTTTTAACCATACAGGTGATGACAGTATATATTTTAATAAATACGGAAATTACGACTCTTTAGGCGCGTATCAAAGTGCAAACTCTCCTTATTACGATTGGTATAATTTTACAAGTTATCCCAATGAATACGATGCTTGGTGGGGAATCAAGATTTTGCCTGCTGTAAACGAAAATAGTAAATCTTACCTTGAATTTATCACAGGGGAAGGTGGAGTGCTTGAAAAATACACAAAAATGGGTATTGGCGGTTGGAGACTAGACGTCGTCGACGAATTACCCTCTCATTTTGTTAAAAGTATTAGAAATGCTGTAAAAGTCAATAATCCTGATGCTGTAATAATAGGCGAGGTGTGGGAAGACGCCTCAAATAAAATTTCTTATGGCGAACGTCGCGAATATTTTTTAGGTAAAGAGTTGGATTCTGTAATGAATTATCCTTTAAAAAACGCAATATTAGATTTTGTGAAGTTTGGAAATTCAAAACAGTTAAGCAGAATAATAAAAGAGCAAATAGACCATTATCCACAAGTAGTTTTACACTCGTTAATGAATATTTTATCTACACATGATACGGCTAGATTATTAACTACGGTCGGTGGAATGGATATGAGTGGAAAAAGCAAAGCCGAAATGAGTCGAACTAAAATCCCGGAAGAAGAACTTCAAACTGCAAAACAAAAATTAAAAATCGCAACGCTCTTGCAGTTTACTCTTTGTGGTGTCCCATCGATTTATTATGGCGACGAAGCTGGAATGCAGGGATATATTGACCCGCTTAATAGGCAATGCTTCCCGTGGGGGAAAGAGGATGTTGAGTTGATTGAATGGTATAAATTCTTATCTTCTTTACGAAAGAGCTATGATGCTTTTGAGTTTGGTGAATATTCTCAAATTTATTGTGAAAATAGTGTATTTGTCTTTAAGAGAACTGGATTGAATTCTGAAATAGGTATTGCTGTTAACGTTGGGGAAAATGTTTGTGTACTAGAATTTGATAAAGAGGTTAATAGCCTTAGAACTGGAAAACTTATTAAATGCATAAAATTAAAAAAATTTGATTACGAAATTTTTGTTTATGGAACAAAGTAAACATATGATAATGTTTTAAATTTATGATAATTCATACTTTATGCTTGATTTATTTATAAAAATATATTAAAATAATATTATAAAAACACGGAGGTGTAACAATGTCTACTGCAGATAAGGTAAAGGAACTAATATCTCAACAACTTAATAAAGCCGTTGAAGAAATTACTGAAGAAAAAGAAGTTGTAAAGGATTTGGGCGCTGATTCTCTTGATGTCGTTGAAATGTTGATGAGTTTAGAAGAAGAATTCAGTATTACCGTTCCTGAAGAAGATGCGGTTAATATTAAAACCGTAGGTGATATTATTAAGTTAATAGATGAAAACAAATAAATAAAAGATAAAAGCCCGTCGCTTGAGACGGGCTTTTGTTTTAATTTTATTAAATCTTTTTAGAATTTATTTTTTTTAGTTTTTCAAATACCTTTTGTAATAAATTTGATAAGGGAATATTTAACAAAATTATACTAATAACAATTAAATGATGGTGCCAATATTCTTTAATAGGTATCATTTGTGATAATTCTAAAGTTTTAAATCCAAAAATAATTGAGAAAATAATTATAATAGCTACTGAAAACAAACAAATGTAGAACAATAAAGCACGGTATTTGTTTAGTGGATAACATGTTGTATATAAACTAACAAGTCCTGCACAAGTAAGTGCGTATACGCTCATTGTTGTATATATGTTGTCACTAAAGCTACCTATATTAATTTTAAACAGTTCAACTATTAAAACACTTAAAAGCATTAAGAATGCACCTGGTAGCGATTTTCCGATGACATAGTTAATAAATTTTCCCTCTACACGTGCTTCGTTTGGCTGAAAAGAGAGGAAAAATGCTGGTAGGCCTATAACTAAAATTTCCAACATAATCATATGTGGAAGTTGGAAAGGGTAATGCGCCATATAAGGCAAGCATAATGATACTATAGCCATAAGCATTGTAAACATTGTTTTCATTAGGAAGAGAGACGCTGAACACTGCACGTTGTTTATAACACGTCTGCCTTCGTAAACTACTTTAGGCATAGAATTAAAGTTATTGTCCATTAAAACTAAGTGAGACACGTTTCTAGCTGCGTCACTTCCTGAAGCTACGGAAATTGCACAATCTGCTTCTTTTAATGCAAGAATATCGTTTACGCCGTCTCCAGTCATTGCTGTAATATGTCCAGCCTCTTTTATCGCCTTTATAATTATGGATTTTTGTTCGGGGGTTACTCTTCCGAAAACAGTATATTCGTTTGCCACGCGTGCTACTTCTTCATCGGAAAGACCTTCAAGGCTGATGTATTTTTCAGCATTAATAATTCCTACACGTTTAGATACTTCTGAAACAGTAATTGGATTGTCGCCAGAAATAACTTTAATATTTACGTTATTTTCATTAAACCATTGTATGGTAGAAACTGCATCCGCTCTGACGTTATCCATAATTATAATTAATGCTATAGGGGAAAAGTCTTCTGGTGGAGTATCTCCTTCAATGTGAGCTCTTGTGTGCGCAAGTAATAATACTCTCAGTCCGTTTTTAGCGTATGAGTTAATTTGTTTGCTTATTTTTTTATATGAATTATCATCAAGTATAAACTCGGGTGCACCGAAAGCAAAAGTGCCTTCCTCTTCAAAGGTAACGGCGGATAATTTTCTTGTTGAGTTGAATGGAAGTGTTTGAACGGGGGTGTATACGCATGTTTGACCAAAATGCTCGTAAAGGGCAATAGCTGTTTGGTTGGTGTCCTTAAGGGCAAACATCATAGAACTTACTACATCGTTTATATTATAATAATCGTCCAAATTTACAACTTCTTGCACGGTCATTTTACCGTCTGTGATGGTTCCAGTTTTATCAAAGCAAACAGTATCAACGCGAGCAAGCATTTCTAAAGAATAAAGGTCTTGAACTAGTGTGTTGTGCTTTGAAAGTTTAATAATGCCAACTGCTAAGGCTAGACTGGTTAGTAAAAACATTCCCGATGGAATCATCCCGACAATAACTGTCGCTGTACCTAGTACTGCATCGGGGAATTTTTCTATCAGTTCTCCGCCTTTATTGATAAATAAAGATTTAAGTACGAATGCGACTGCGATAGGAATAAGAACAAAGCCGATAGCTTTAATTATTATTCTTAGTGAAGTCATGATTTCCGAATGAGGCTTTTTATATTTTTTTGCTTTTGCAGAAAGTTGTTCAACGTAGTTGTCTTTCCCAACTTTTATAGCTTGAACTTTACACGTGCCACTGGTTATATAACTACCTGCAAATAAATTATCACCAGGATGCTTTTTTATAGCGACGGATTCACCGGTTAGGAGTGATTCGTTTATTTCAACGTCACCGTCTAGTATTTTGCAGTCGGTAGGGATTTGACTGCCAATTCCTAAAAGCAAAACGTCATCAAGAACTATATTTTGAGTGTTAACATCGATAATTTGTCCATTTCTAATTACCCTTGTAGTGTGTGCGGACATCAAAGACAACTTGTCAATACATCTTTTTGCGCGAATTTCTTGTACTATGCCTATTGTAATATTAGTTACAAAAAATAAGACGAAAAAGTAGTTTGATAATTTTGCCTTAACTAAAACAAGGGAAATAAAGACGATTAAACCCAATAGATTAAAAAAAGTGCAAATATTATTGACAAAAATACTAAAATAGGACTTTGAGTATTTTTGCTTTACATTATTGGTTAAACCATGACTTAATCTATCTTTAATTTGAGTTTCACTTAGTCCATATTCGGGGGAAGGGAAAAACCTTTCCGGAGACAAGTTTTGAAGGTCAATTTTCATTTTATACCTATAAAATTATATTTATTAATCTCTTTGGTACGATGATTAATTTGCGTATAGTTTTATCTGTCAACTCGCTCGCAAGCTTTGAATCATTGTAAATTATTTCTTTTATTTTTTCTTCGTCTGCGTCGCTTGGAATCATTATTTTAGCTCGCATTTTACTATTTATTTGAACTGCTACTTCAACTTCGTCAAGAATAAGCGCTTGTTCGTCACATTCAGGGTACTTAGCAAGGAAAATAGAATTTTTATTACCAATGCTTTCCCAAATTTCTTCAGCAAAATGTGGTGCACAAGGTGCAAGTAATAATATAAAGGTCTTGAAAGCGTTTTTGAAAATGTTAACGTTCTTTTCGCATTCTAAACCGTCGTATTTGGTAAGTGCGTTTAACAATTCCATTAAGCGTGCAACAGCTGTGTTGAAAGAGAAATTTTCCATGTCTCTATCAACCGCTTTAACTGCATAGTTTACAGCGTAGAGTAAGTCTTTTTCATTTTTCGAAATTGTATTTTTCTTGTTTACGGGCAACGAATTAAGTTTTATAGCTAACCTTTCAATTCGGTCTAAGAACTTGGTAATAGCTTTAATGCCGTCATCATTCCATGGCCCACCCTCAGTATAAGAAAAGCCAAACATGAGATATAATCTTAATACGTCAGAGCCGTGTTCTTGAACGTAGGGGTCGGGGGCGATAACGTTACCTTTAGATTTACTCATTCTTTGTCCGTCAGGTCCTAATATTACCCCTTGATGTACCAAAGATTTAAATGGTTCGTCAAAATTGAGGTATCCCATGTCTCTCAACGCTTTAGTTATAAATCTTGCATAGAGTAAGTGCATGCAAGCATGTTCTGCACCGCCTACATACTTATCAACAGGTAAAATTTTATTAATTATTTCACTATTAAACGGCTCTTTTGCATTGTTTGCATCAGGGTATCTTAAGAAATACCAACTCGAACAAACAAAGGTATCAAGAGTATCGGGGTCTCTTTTTGCATCCGCACCGCAAATAGGACATTTTGTGTTCATGAACCCTTCGTGCTTAGCAAGGGGAGATTCGCCGTCGGGCGTAAATTCAACGTCGTATGGCAGTTTAACGGGTAAATCTTGATAGGGAACAGGTACGGCGCCACATTTTTCACAGTGAATTACTGGAATAGGTGCGCCCCAATAACGTTGACGAGATACTAACCAGTCACGCAATCTGTAATTGGTTTTGTGCTCGGCTTTTCCTTGCTGCACGAGTCTGTTTATAATTGCCTTTCTAGCTTCTTCACTAGTCAGTCCGTCGAAGTCGGGACTATTTACTAATATTCCGTCCTCAACGAATGGAAGCTCATCGTCACAATTAGCACCCTTAATAACGCGAGTAATAGGTAGACCGTACTTAGTTGCGAACGCGAAATCTCTCTCATCGTGAGAGGGAACACCCATGACTGCGCCTGTGCCATAAGAATAAAGCACGTAATCGGCAACGTATATGGGAACTAATTTGCCATTTATAGGATTTATAGCATTATGACCTATATAAACACCCGTTTTTTCTCTAGAAGTCGAAAGCCTATCTATTTCGTTTGTCTTAGCGGTTTCTAAAATATATTCATCAACTAACTTTTGTTGTTTTTTAGAAGTAAGTTTTTTAACTAAAGGATGCTCGGGGGCGAGAACGACGTAAGAAACACCAAATAAGGTATCCGCACGAGTTGTGAATACTTTGAATTTATCGCCACTTTCAGCCGTGAATTCAATTTCACCACCAGTAGATTTTCCTATCCAGTTTTTTTGCATTAATTTAGTTTTTTCTGGCCAATCAAGTCCAGCTAACCCTTGCAATAATTCTTCAGCATAATTTGTGATTTTAAAAAACCATTGCGTTAAGTCTTTTTTTACAACTACGCTTTTGCAACGCTCACATTCACCATTTACAACTTGCTCGTTAGCAAGTACGGTTTTACAACTAGGACACCAATTTACAGGAGCTTCTTTTCTGTAGGCTAATCCATTTTCATATAATTTTAAGAACAACCATTGTGTCCACTTATAATAATCTTCGTTGCAAGTTTTAATTTCAGCACTCCAATCAAACATTGCACCCATTTCACTAAGTGTTTGTTCCATATTTTCAATATTTTTATCAGTAGAATCCTTTGGGTGTATGCCAGTTTTTATAGCATAGTTTTCAGCAGGAAGGCCAAAGGCATCAAAGCCCATGGGTTGGAATACTTCAAAACCTTTCATTTTCTTATATCTTACAAAACTGTCGGTGGGAGCGTAATTATACCAGTGTCCCAAGTGTAGCTTCGCTGCCGAGGGATAAGAGAACATTTCAAGACAATAATATTTTTTATCAGAATTCTTAGAGTTAAAGTGTGCTATCTTATCTTTTTCCCAAATTGACTGCCATTTTTTTTCAATTTTTTTAATGTCCATAATAGTTGATTTGCCTCCGTATTTTCATATCAATTTAAGCAAGTGTTATTATTATATAATAACTTCGTCATTTAGTCAAGATAATTTAATAGGTATAGACGCTATTAATCTTGCAAAAAAGTAAATAATTTATCTTATTTATGTTTTAGATACATTTAAATATTATATTTTTATAGCAAAATTTGTTCAAAAATAAATTTCCATGACGTTATTTGAACTGATTTTTATTTTAGTCATTAAAACTTTAAAGATTTAAAATGCTTGTAAGTTCGACGTATTTTATCATAAATAAATACTATTGATTTGTCGTACGAATATGTGTGACAGAATAAAGAAAAAAATTTCAAATGAATAAATAGTATAATTTTTTATTTTAATGATTGACTATTAATGATTTTTGTGTTAGAATTCTATTCGGGTAAAGTTGCCCGAAAAATAAATATTTAAGGTGTAATATGGATAGAGTTATTCCGGTTGTTGTGATTAATGAAGTTGGAGAAACGGTCCCTACGCTAAAAGCGTTGCGTGACGGTGGGGTTAATTGTGCTGAAATTACGTTTAGAACTGCGTGTGCTGCTGAGGCTATAAGTTTAGCTGTAAAAGAATTTCCAGATATGAATGTAGGTGCTGGTACTGTAATTAATTTAGAGCAGGCAAAAAAAGCGGTTGAAGCTGGCGCAAAGTTTTTAGTTTCACCAGGCCTTTCTATAGATGTGGCACGTTATGCTATAGAGAATAATATTACATATTATCCTGGATGTGTTACGCCTACTGAAATAATGCAAGGGTTAGAATTAGGCTTTACTGTTTTTAAGTTTTTCCCCGCAAACGTTTATGGTGGGCTTAAGGCGCTTAAAGCTCTTTCTGCACCATTTCCACAGATAAAATTCATACCTACTGGTGGAGTGGATTTAACTAACCTTGAAGAATTTTTAGGATTTGATAAAGTTTACGCTGTTGGTGGTAGCTTTATGATGAAAGGCGATATAGTAGCTAATTGTAAAAAAATTTGTGAAATAGCTAATAAATAATCTATAGGAGAATTGGTATGAAAGTTGTTACTTTTGGTGAGTTGATGTTAAGACTTGCACCGGAAAATTACTTGAGATTTGTTCAAAGTGACAAATATGAAGCTACTTTTGGTGGCGCAGAGGCTAACGTGGCTGTAAGTTTAGCGAATTATGGGGTAGACGTTGCTTTCGTTTCTAAACTTCCTGAACATGAAATAGGGCAATCTGCGGTGAATTCGCTCAGAAAGTTCGGGGTTGATACAAGCAAAATTGTTCGCGGTGGCGATAGAGTTGGTATTTATTATTGTGAAAAAGGTGCTAGTCAAAGACCTAGTAAGGTAATTTACGATAGAGCTTACAGTTCTATAGCAATGGCTAAAAAAGAGGATTTTGATTGGGAAAAAATATTTGATGGTGTAGATTGGTTCCATTTTACAGGTATTACGCCCGCGCTTTCTGATAACGTTGCTGAAATATGCTTAATTGCATTAAAAGAAGCAAAAAAACGCAATATAAAAGTTTCTTGCGACCTTAATTTCCGTAAAAAACTTTGGAGTAAAGAAAAAGCAGGCAAAGTAATGGGTGAACTTTGCAACTATATCGATTACTGCATAGCTAACGAAGAGGACGCAAAAGACGTATTTGGAATTGAAGCTGATAATACAGATATTTACAGTGGAAAGCTTAACAGGGACGGTTATATTTCAGTTGCTAAGAAATTGACAGATAGGTTTGGATTTAAAGGCGTTGCTATAACTTTAAGAGAAAGTCTTTCTGCTAATGACAATAACTGGAGCGGTATGCTTTATACTGGCGGTAATGCATATTTTTCTAAAAAGTATGCAATGCATATAGTTGACAGAGTTGGCGGAGGAGATAGCTTTGGTGGTGGACTCATATATTCACTTATCAATGGCTATGATTCACAAAAAGCAATCGAATTTGCTATTGCTGCAAGTTGCTTAAAGCACAGTATTGAAGGCGATTATAATATGGTATCGGTTAAAGAAGTTGAAACTCTTGCTGGCGGAGACGCTAGTGGAAGAGTTCAAAGATAATTTATAAAAGATGAATTGTCAAACTAAGTGCAACACTTTTTGAGATTTTCATTAAATAAATCTATAGGTTTTTGAAAGTGTAAAACTTTCTTGGGTCTGGCGTTAATTAACGCCAGATTCTTTTTTACGTTTTTTCGCTTACTCTTTCTAAACTTCTTCCTTTAGGATAGAATTCTCTAAGTAAACCGTAGATTTATATGAACTGTTTTTTTTATTCCCAAGTGTTGCACTTCATAGTATAATTCACCAAAATAACAAAAAAGACAAGGTTTTTACCTTGTCTTTTTATAATTTAATGGGGATAATCCAACTTCTTTTTTGAATATTAATCCGAAATAATTGGCGGAAGAATATCCACAGTCAAATGCAATTTCTTCGATTGTTTTATTCGACTCTCGTAAAAGCAATTTTGCTTTAGATAGACGCATCTGATTTACGTATTCCATTATTGAACAGTTCATAACTGATTTAAACTTTTTACACAGTGAAACTTTTGATAAAAAAAACTCGTCACATAAATTTTTTAAAGTTATTTGCTGATTGTAGTTTGAATTGATGTAAGATAAAATTTTTAGCACTTCTGGAGATATGCTTTTAATTTTGTGAGCGGTACTAGTCGCTGAAATTGATGTGGAATCTTGTATGGATAAAAAATAAATAATTGTATGCACGAGATTTAGTAAATATTCACTTTTATATTTAATACCGCTCAATTGAAGCTTTGCGCCTTCTATTAATAATTTTTTGATTAAATCAACATACTCATTTTGTATTTGGACTGCAATTTTTTTAGATAAATTAATTAAAAATTCGTTTTGTAGAGGATTTAATACAGATGGTGAAATATTTAAGTTGACGCGTTTATATGGCCCTCCCTCAGTTTTATGTATGCTGTAAGGGGGGACTACAACTAGTGTGTTAGAATGAACGTTAAACATTTTATTTTCAACAAAAAATTCACGCTCTCCCTCAAATAAAAAATATAGCTCATAAAAATCGTGATTGTGTGGTTCGTTCATTGCATATTCGTGTTCTTTTACAACGTGCTCAAATTCAAAATATCCCATATTAACCTTTACTATTTATGTAAATATACTAATATTTTATACTATTTTATATTGTTTTGCAAGCGTTTTTGTAGTAAAATAATATTGTAAATAATGGTGATTAAATCGCTAATAAAAAAGAAGGTAGGCTTATGATTAAAGTAGTTCAATTTGGTGAAGGAAATTTTTTGCGTACGTTTGTTGATTTGTATTTTGATACGCTTAACAAAGAGGGTGGAGATTATAGGGTAAACATTGTAAAACCCATAACATTCGGTTCACTCGAAAATTTTAGAAAACAAGACAATAAATATCATATTGTTCTCCGTGGTGTAGAAAATGGAAAAACTGTTGAGGACGTTTATAAAGTAGACGTTCTTGAAAATGTAGTAGACCCATTTACCGAGATGGATAAATATTTGGCACTTGCTAAAGAAGATGAATTAAAAATAGTTGTTTCAAACACGACGGAAGCGGGAATTTGTTATAACGCGGATGACGATTTTAACGGTTTTGAAAATATCACTTATCCTGCTAAACTTACAAAGTTTTTGTTTGAGCGTTTTAATGCTGGTAAAGATGGCGTGTATATGATGCCGGTAGAACTTATCGATAATAACGCTGACGAACTTAAAAAATGTGTAGATAAATATATTAAGCTCTGGAATTTGCCGGAAGAATTTAAAAAATGGAACGACAATGAAAATTATTATTGTAATACCTTAGTTGACCGTATTGTTTCTGGACATCCCAAAACGCCTGAAGACGTTGAAAAAATAAATGCCCTAATTGGAGAAGAAGATAAATTAGTTTCTATTGGTGAGCCGTTTGGCTTATGGGCAGTTGAAAAGAAAGGGAATATTTCTGAGTATATTAAAGAAGGCGTTCACAATATTGAAGTTGTCGTTACAGACAATATTAAGTATTACAAAAAGCGTAAAGTTCGCGTGCTTAACGGTAGCCATACAAACATCGTGCCGGTCGGTTTATGGCATGGTGCAGTTACAGTTTATGACTGCATGACAGATGCTAAGCTTTCAAAGTTTTTACAAGATACTTTGGTTGAAGAAATTGTGCCTTTTGTATCAAACGATATAAAAGCAACTACTGTTTTTGCAGATAGTATTAAAGAAAGATTTTTAAATCCTTATTTAAATCATTTGCTAGTTAGTATTAGTCTTAATAGTATATCTAAATGGAGAGCAAGGGATTTGCCTAGCTTTAAGGATTATTACTTAAAGTATAATAAAATACCTTCAAAATTAACTATTGGTTTCTCATATTTAATGGCTATTTATACGTCTATTGAAAAGCGAGGAGAGGAATATTTTGTAAAACTTCCAACTCGTGAAATCAAAATTCAAGACGATAAACCATATTTAGAATACTTTGCTAATAATGGGGCATTAAAAGAATTTATGTCTGATGAAAATGTTTGGGGTGAAGATTTAACTACGTATAAAGGTTTCTTTGAAAAAGTTAGTGAAAATATCGAAAATATTAAGAAAGGAATCAGCTTAATTTAGTTATGGAAAACAAAGTTATTATAAACAAAGCGGATAACGTTGGTGTGTGTCTTGTTGCAAGTGGCGATATTCCTGCTGGGCATAAATACGCGCTTAAAGATATAAAAAAAGGCGAGACGGTTATAAAATACGGTCAAATTATTGGAAGGGCTAGTAAAGATATTAAAAAAGATGAATGGGTGCACACTCATAACGTGAAATCACATTTAGATGAAAAGGCGGAATATTCTTACAATTTTAAAGCAAACGCGTTTGAAAAGCAATTTAGCACTTTCAAAGGTTACAAACGAAAATTTGGTAGGGCGGGAATAAGAAATGAAATTTATATAATCCCTACCGTGGGTTGTGTAAACAACGTTTGTATGAGGTTGGAAAAAGAAGCTCAAAAGTATATTAAAGGGAATATAGACGGAATTTTTGCACTCACTCATCAATTTGGCTGTAGTCAGTTAGGCGAAGACAACGAAAATATTAAAAATTTGCTATGCTCTATTGCGTTAAACCCTAATGCCTGCGCAGTGCTTTTTGTGGGACTTGGCTGTGAAAATAACGGTCTTGAGGGTATAAAGGCCGTTTTAGGTGATAAGTATCCGCACATTGCTTATTTCAACTGTCAAGAAGTTGAGAATGAACTTGAATACGGTTTAAGTATTGTTAAAAAGTTTATTGATGAATATTGTGAACTCCAAAGAGAAGATGTGTCCATGGAAGAACTTTGCATTGGTCTTAAATGCGGAGGTAGTGACGGATATTCAGGGCTTACGGCAAATCCATTAGTGGGAAGAATTACTGACAGGTTGATTTCTTTAGGTGGAAGTGCGATTTTAACTGAAGTTCCCGAAATGTTTGGCGCAGAGCAACTTCTAATGAATAAATGTGAAAACGAAGATGTTTTTAATTCCTATAAAAAAATGATAATTGATTTTATGGAATATTACACTAAGCAAGGTTTTCCCGTTTATGAAAATCCCAGTCCCGGCAATAAAAAAGGCGGAATAACAACCTTGGAAGAAAAGTCGTTAGGTTGCGTTGAAAAAGCAGGGACAACAAAAATAGTTGACGTTTTAGCTTATGGTGAACGCGTTAAAAAGTCGGGTGTAAGTGCGCTTAATGCACCAGGAAATGATTTAATAGCAGCAACGGCGCTGGCTGCTTCTGGTTGTCAAATCGTATTATTTACAACCGGTAGGGGAACGCCTTTCTCAACGTTTGTTCCAACTATGAAAATTTCAACTAATAATAATTTGGCGCAACACAAGAATAATTGGATAGATTTTAATGCTTTTGATATGAATGAAGAAGCGTTATTTAAGCTTTTATTAGATACTGTTGAGGGTAAATATACTTGTAAAAGTGAAGATGTTAGGGAAATTGCTTTTTACAAGACGGGCGTGACTTTATAAATAAAAAAACTAGTTTTTTACTAGTGAATTTACAAGTGATTATGTCTAACATAGTATTTTATTTTAACAACTCAATTAAACGACAGTCTTTGCGTCTGTCGTTTTTTTTTATTTTAAATAAAAAAGCGTATAAGATATTTGCAAATAATCGAATTTTGTAGTAAAATATATGTGTTTATAATCACATGTATTATGGAGAATTATTATGTGGGTAGATTACATTATTCTTAGTTTTTACGTCATCAGTATGATTGTAATTACTGTCTACACTAAAAATCGCTCAAAATCTGTGAACGAATTTTTATTAGCAGGCAAAAAAGGACTAAATGGGTGGATGAGCGCATTTGCATATGGCACGACATATTTTTCTGCTGTAATATTTATAGGTTATGCTGGTAAATTCGGTTCTCAATATCAACTTGCGGCAACTTGGATAGGTATTGGCAATGCAGTTCTCGGTTCGCTGTTTGCATGGATTGTTTTAGCAAAGAGAACTAAAGTCATGACTAGTAAACTTTCAGCGAAAACCATGCCTGAATTTTTTGAAAAAAGATACAACAGCAAAAATTTAAAATTATTTTCTGCCGTCATAATTTTCTTGTTTTTAATTCCATATTCAGCATCTGTGTATAACGGACTCAGCAGTTTGTTTGAGTCTGTTTTTGGCATTCCTGGTTGGATTATTATGATTGCACTTGCTTTAATTACTGCGCTTTATCTGTTTTTTGGTGGTTATTTCGCAACTGCACTTTCAGATTTCATTCAAGGGATTATTATGTTAATCGGCGTGGTATTAATGGTAATCTATTTTTTAAATTACGAAACGGTTAATTGGAATATCTCAGATTTAAAATGGTTTACATTTGGAAGTGAAAATAAAGGTATTTATGGCGATACTGTTTCACTCTTATCGCTGATATTATTAACGTCATTCGGCGTATGGGCACTGCCGCAAACTATTCATAAATACTACGCTGTTCGTGATGATAAAGCCATTATGCAAGGAACGGTTGTAAGTACGCTTTTTGCTTTAATTATTGGCTTTGGCGCTTATTTTGTTGGCGGGTTGTATTCTAAGTTTAATTTAAACGCAACTAATCCAGACTATTTTATTCCGGAAATGTTAACATTGGTTATTCCAGCAGGTTTAATGGGAGTAATTGCAGTATTAATTTTATCGGCTAGTATGTCAACACTGTCATCAGTTTCACTAGCAAGTGCGTCTGTAGTTGCTGTTGATATTTATAAAGGAAAGATTAATAAAAATGCAGAGGATAAAAAAGTTAACTTTGTTATGAGAGTACTATGTTTGGTCTTTATTGCAATCTCTGTTATTTTAGCAATCTTAAACGAGAAATTCAATATTTCTGCTATAGCTTATTTAATGGGACTAAGTTGGGGAACGCTTGCCGGATGCTTTATTGGACCATACGTTTTGGGTGTTTTGTGGAAAAAAGTAACTAAATCTGCCGTTTGGGCTTCTATCATTGGTAGTCTAGTATTAACCGTTGCGTTAATCATTATATTTGGATATGATAAGGCAAACTGGAATTGTTCTTTGCCTGTAGCAATTAAAAACGGAATAAGCTGTTCACCTCTTATTGGCGTTATTAGCATGGCATATTCTTTGTTAGTTACGTTTTTCGTCAGCTTATTCACAAAACGAATTGACGATACAGTAATAAAAAAAGCTTTTAACTAGAGAACTAAACCGCCTTGCGGTTTTTAGGAGAAATTATGATTTGGTCAAAAATTGAAACGTTGCCGAGAGAGGAGATTGAAAAAATCCAGCTCGAACGGCTTAAAGAGACTGTGAATAGGGTTTACGAAAAAGTAGAGCCATATAGGGCTAAAATGGATGCTATAGGCATTAAACCTTCGGATATTAAGACGCTTAAAGACCTAGCTAAATTGCCGTTTGTGACAAAGCAAGACATGCGTGATACCTATCCATTTGGGCTATTTGCAGTTCCTAAGAATGAGCTTGTTAGAATTCACGCGTCAAGTGGGACTACTGGCAAGCCTACGGTGGTCGGTTATACCGCGAATGACCTTGAAACTTGGACTGAATGTGTCGCTAGAATTGCTTGCATGGGTGGAGCGACAAAAGACGACGTTGCTCAAATTTGTTTCGGATACGGAATGTTTACTGGGGCTCTGGGACTGCATTATGGGTTGGAAAAAATTGGAGCTACCATTATACCTTCATCCACAGGGAACTCTGAAAAACAAATAATGTACATGAAAGATTTTGGTACGTCTTTACTTGTAGCGACACCGTCTTATGCACTTAGATTGGCAGAAGTAGCTAATGAAATAGGTGTAGACCCTAAAAATGATTTGAAGGTTAAAATAGGTTTAGTCGGAAGTGAACTTTTAACCGATGCGATGCGTGAGGAAATGCATAAAGCATGGGGAAACGACATGATTGTTACTTCTAATTATGGAATGAGTGAATTAATGGGACCAGGCGTTTCAGGAGAATGTTTGGAACTTGACGGAATGCACATAAATGAGGACTTTTTTATTCCTGAGATAATTAATCCGGAAACAGGAGAGGTATTGCCCGAAGGAGAAAAGGGAGAACTTGTTATAACTTGTATTAAAAAAGAGGGATTGCCACTTATAAGATACAGAACAAAAGATATTACACGCTTAATTTACGAGCCGTGTAAGTGCGGAAGAACCTTTTGTAGAATGGAAAATCTTTCGGGAAGAAGTGATGACATGCTTAAAATTCGTGGCGTAAACGTTTTTCCGAGTCAAATAGAAGAAGTTATTTTAAGTTTTAACGAACTTGGACCTCATTACGAAATTATAGTGACAAGAGATGGTTATACGGATAAACTTGAGATAAGAGTTGAACTTGCACATTCAACTGATTCGTTTGGCGAACTGCAAAAAATTTCAGACGGAGTCAGAAATAAACTTAGAGTTGTTTTAGGTCTAGATGCAAAAATTAAACTTGAATCTCCAAATACTTTGCAAAGATTTGAAGGGAAAGCTAAACGAATTAAAGATTTAAGGAGCAAATAAAATGAGTGAAAAAATAATTATGCTTGGTAATGAAGCTATAGCGCGCGGTGCGTATGAAGCAGGAGTAAAAGTTTCTAGTGCGTATCCTGGAACGCCAAGCACTGAAATAAGCGAATATTTGGCTAAATTTAATGAGGTTTATACTGAATGGGCACCGAATGAAAAGGTTGCCGTTGAAGTGGCTTTCGGTGCTTCTGTTGCTGGGGTGAGGAGCTTGGCGTGTATGAAACACGTAGGACTAAACGTTGCAAGCGACCCTCTATATACCTTTTCGTATACAGGTGTAAACGGAGGTGCAGTACTAGTTGTTGCAGACGATCCAGGTCTTGCAAGCTCTC
Source organism: Christensenellaceae bacterium (assembly GCA_045579345.1). Taxonomy (GTDB): domain Bacteria; phylum Bacillota; class Clostridia; order Christensenellales; family Borkfalkiaceae; genus UBA1259. The sequence goes on from JAZNMA010000004.1 coordinate 42,416, forward strand.
AAAATGAACAAGATACTAGAATGATTGCACGCGCGGCACACGTTCCTGTTTTAGAACCGTCTGATAGTCAAGAGGCAAAAGAATTTATTAAGTTTGCATACGAGTTAAGTGAAAAATACGATACACCTGTAATTTTAAGGACAACTACAAAGTTGTCACACTCTCAAGGAGTAGTTACATTAGAAGATAGAGTAGAAGTCGAGGATAAGTCGTACGAAAGAGACGTTAAAAAATACGTTATGATGCCGGCGTCTGCGATGGGAAGGCACGTTGTTGTTGAAAATAGGGACAACAATCTTCAGGTTGACGGTGTAGATTTCTCTATAAACAAGATGGAATTAAACGATAAGAAAATTGGATTTATCACAAGCGGAATTCCATATCAGTACGTAAAGGAAGTTTGTCCGCAGGCGAGTGTGCTTAAACTCGGTATTGTCAATCCATTACCAAAAAAACTTATAGAAGACTTTATTAATCAAGTAGAAACGGTCTATGTATTCGAAGAACTTGAACCGGTTATTGAGGAGCAAATAAGGTCTTGGGGATATGATGTAAAGGGAAAATCACTTTTTACAAGGCAAGGCGAATACAGTGCCAATATGCTTAAAAAGGTCATATTTGATAATGACGACAGAGTTTATGAAAAAGCTGAAGTGCCAAATCGTCCACCAATTTTATGCCCGGGTTGTCCGCACAGAAGTGTATTTTCTGTACTAAACAAATTAAAAATACATGCTGCAGGTGACATCGGTTGTTATACTTTGGGTGCGGTTGCTCCTTTAAGCGTTATTGACAGTACTCTTTGTATGGGTGCAAGTATATCTTCTTTACATGGAATAGAAAAAGCTAAAGGCAAAGAATTTATTAAAAACTGGGTTGCAGTTATCGGTGACTCAACGTTTTTACATACAGGTGTAAATTCACTTATTAATATGGTCTATAACAATGCAAGCGGGACGGTGATGATTTTAGATAATCGTACCACTGGCATGACTGGGCATCAGCAACACGCCGCTACCGGCAAGACTTTAAAAGGCGAAGATACTTATGCTATCAATTTAGCAGAGCTCTGCAAGGCGATAGGCGTTAAAAACGTTATAGAAATAAACGCGTTTGATATTGTGGAACTTGAAAAAGTAATTAAGAATTCGGTTAATGGAAATCAACTTACTGTTATCATTGCAAAAGCGCCCTGCGCATTATTAAAAGGTCAAAAATTTCCTTATAAATGCGTTGCAGATATAGAAAAATGTAAGAAGTGTGGCATGTGTTTAAAAATAGGTTGTCCAGCAATAACTAAACAAGTTGATGGCACCATTAAGATTGACGAGGCAATGTGTAATGGTTGTGGGTTATGCGCAAACTATTGCAAATTTGACGCTATAAGCAAGGTGGAAAAGTAACATGGAAAAATTAAACGTAATGGTAGTTGGTGTTGGGGGACAAGGAACACTTTTAACTAGTAGAATAATAGGTAAAACAGCGTTAAATGCTGGGTTCGACGTTAAGCTTAGTGAGGTGCACGGAATGGCGCAACGCGGAGGAAGTGTCGTAACCTTTGTAAGATTTGGTGAAAACGTAAGCGAGCCTGTAGTTGAAGAAGGCGATGCTGATATTTTGATTTCTTTTGAACGGTTAGAAGCCTTAAGATATGCGCATTTTTTGAAAAAAGACGGCATAATTATTGTTAATGATTGTAGAATTGACCCGATGACTGTGGTGATAGGTGCTAGTAAATATCCAGAAAATATAATAGAAACACTTAATGAAAATCATAAGGTTTATACTATAGACGGTTTAGCTATTGCTAAAGAGTTAGGGAATAGTAAAGTTTTAAATTCAGTCGTTTTAGGACTTGCCGCAAAACATATCGGTTTTAGTAAAGAAGAATGGGTGGAGGTTATTAAGAAAACCGTACCGCCAGCGACTATTGAATTAAACGAAAAAGCTTTCGAAAAAGGTTATAACCATAATTAAAGGTGAAAAAATGATTTGGAATGTAGCGAAAGAATGTATGAGCAGGGACGAGCTTTCGTCATTACAGAGCGCAAGACTCGTAAAGTTGGTTGATTATGTATATCATAACGTTGAATTTTATCGCAAAAAAATGCAAGTTTTAGGGCTTGAACCGGGCGATATTAAAAGTATAGAGGATATTTCAAAATTGCCATTTACGACAAAAGATGATTTAAGAGCGAATTATCCGTTCGGCTTATTTGCAGTTCCGCACTCGCAGGTTGTTAGAGTGCATGCGTCAAGCGGTACTACGGGAAAAGCAACTGTTGTTGGATATACAAGGAAAGATATTGATGTTTGGGCAGAATGTGTTGCGAGATGTTTAGCAATGGCTGGCGTTACTAAAAACGATATAATACAAGTTGCTTACGGATACGGTTTATTTACCGGTGGACTTGGTGCTCATTATGGCGCAGAAAAGTTGGGGGCAATGGTTGTTCCTATGAGCACGGGTAATTCTAAAAAATTAACCACAATGATGGTGGATTTTGGCGCAACTGCAATTGCTTGTACACCATCATATTTGTTGCATTTAGCAGAAGTTTTAGAGCAAGAAAATTTAATAAAAGATATTAAACTTAAATGTGCTATTTGCGGTGCAGAGCCGTGGACGGAAAAAATGCATAATGAAATTGAAGAAAGACTTAAAATAAAAGCATACGACATTTACGGCTTAAGTGAAGTTATGGGACCGGGCGTTGCATGTGATTGCGATTTCCATAAAGGATTGCATGTTTGTGAAGACCATTTCTATCCCGAAATACTTGATTCCGCTACGCTTAAGGCACAGAAAGCCGGTGAAACCGGTGAGCTTGTCTTTACAACGTTCACTAAAGAGGCATTACCTCTTATTAGATATAGAACAAAAGATTTAACAAGCATTGATTATTCAACATGTGATTGTGGAAGAACTAGTGCAAGAATAAGTAGGTTTAAAGGTAGGGTAGACGATATGCTTATAATTCGTGGCGTAAACGTTTTCCCAAGCCAAGTTGAAGCTGCACTTATTGACGTTGAAGAAGTGTCTCCGCACTATATGATTATTGTTGACCGTGTTAATAACCTAGACACTTTAGAAGTTCACGTTGAGATTAATCCTCAGTATTTTACAGATGAAATAAAGGGCTTGGAATCACTTACAAAGAAAATAAGTCACGTACTTTCTCAAGCGCTTGGTCTTAATCCTAAAGTTAAAATCGTAGAACCTCAAACGTTGGTGCGTAGTGAAGGGAAAGCTGTTCACGTTATTGATAAACGTAAACTTTATTAATATATTAAGGAGAATGATTATGGTAGCAAAACAATTATCGGTATTTATTGAAAATAGACAAGGTCGTCTTGGCGAAGTGTTAGACGTATTAAAAACCAATAAAGTAAATATTTTGTCATTAAGTTTAGCCGATACAACCGAATACGGACTTTTACGTCTAATCGTAAGTGACCCATTGCTTGGTAAAGAAAAACTGGCTCAAGATGGGTTTTCTACAATGCTTACTGACGTTTTAGTCCTTAAAATCAATCACGAAGCAGGAAGCTTACAAGAATTACTTAAAGTTTTAGCTGACGCTGACGTGAATATCGAATATATGTATGGGTTATCTATTGATGGCGACGAGGCGTCTGTTGTATTAAAAGCTTCTGATTTAGCAAAAGCAGACGAGATTCTTACAGTGCGTGGTGTAAAAACACTTTCTAGCGACGATATTTCAAGTTTTTAAGAATGATTATAGATTTTCACACACACGTTTTTCCTGATAAAATTGCAAAGTCTACAATAGACGCGCTTGTTTCTAAGTCTTCAAATAAGCCTTATACGGACGGTACCGTTCAAGGCATGCTAGATACAATGGTGCGTTCAGACGCAGATATTTGTGTTACACTTCCCGTGCTTACTAAAGCATCGCAATTTGAAAGTGTTGCAAAATTTGCAATAACTATTAACGAGCAGTTTAGTAATGAGAGTAAAAAGCTTATTTCTTTTGCCGGTATGCATCCTGAATGCGAAGATATTGATGGTAAAATGAAATATTTAAAATCCGCAGGAATTAAGGGTGTTAAAATTCACCCTGATTATCAACGGACTTTTATTGACGACGATGGATATATAGAAATCTTAAATTGTGCAAAAAAATACGACTTGATTGTTGTAACTCATGCTGGGGTAGACGACGGATATAAAGGCGAGCCTGTAAGATGTACGCCAGAAAGAGTTTTAAATGTTATTAAAGAAGTTAAGCATAACAAGTTTGTTTTAGCGCACTATGGTGGACATAAACTTTGGAATGAAGTTTATCATACTCTTGCCGGAGAAAACGTTTATTTTGATACTGCTTTTACTTTGCATGAAATATCTAAAGACGAATTTAATATGATTTTAAATAAACACGGCGAAGATAAAGTGTTGTTTGCAACGGACTGCCCTTGGCGAGACATTAAAGATGATTTAGCGATAATTAAGTCATGGGGATTAAAAAAAGAGATACTTGAAAAAATATTATTTAAAAACGCAAATAAACTTTTGGGGTTAGAATAGGTACTTAAATGAGATATAATGAAAAAGCATTTGCTCTTGGGAGCAAGCGTTCAATTATTAGGGAGATTTTTGAATATAGCAAGGTTCGTTCCGCGGAAATAGGAGCGGAAAATGTTTTCGACTTCAGTTTGGGGAATCCTAGCGTCGAACCGCCGGATGTCGTAACCGAATCAATTAAAGAATTGGTAAATAATTTTAATCCGACCGCACTTCACGGTTATACGTCGGCACAAGGTGATTTAGAAGTAAGAAAAGCGGTGTCAGATAATATTAATACCCGTTTTGGTTTAAGTTTAACGCCGGATAATATTTATATGACTTGTGGTGCGGCTGCTTCTTTATCTATTTGTTTGAAAGCAGTTGTAAACGAAGGTGAGGAATGTATTGTTTTTGCACCTTTCTTTACAGAATACAGGGTGTTTGTAGAAAATGCTGGTGGTAAATTGGTAATTTCAGTACCGGAGGACGTTACCCTACAAATTAACATAGAGGATTTAGAAAAGAAAATCAACTCGAATACTAAAGCGATTATTATGAACTCACCTAACAACCCTAGTGGTGTTGTGTATACTGAGGAAAAAATTAAAGCTGTTTGTTCGTTGTTAGAAAAAAAAGAAAAAGAATATGGTCATCCTATTTATCTAATTGCAGACGAGCCATATCGTGAACTTGTTTACGGAGACGTAAAAGTTCCTTATCTAATGAATTATTATAAAAACACGTTGGTATGTTATTCATATTCTAAATCTTTATCTTTACCAGGAGAAAGAATTGGGTATATAGCTGTAAATCCAGAAATGCAAGACAGTAAAATTATATATTTTTGTATTTGTGGTGCTGGGCGTTCACTTGGTTACGTCTGTGCGCCAAGCTTATTCCAAAAGGTAGTTGCACGCTCATTAAATGCTAAAGTTAATATCGATGCTTATAAACAAAATAGAGATTTAATTTATAACAATTTAACTGATTTTGGATATGATTGTGTGAAACCCGATGGTGCGTTTTATCTGTTTGTAAAGTCTCCTGTTGGCGATGCGACCGCTTTTTATGAATTAGCAAAAAAGCATGAAATTCTGCTTGTACCATGTGATGATTTTGGCATAAAAGGGTATGTAAGAATTGCATATTGTGTAGATAAAAAACGTATAGAAAATTCTTTGCCTAAGTTTAAGGAATTGGCAATAGAATGTGGTTTAATATAAAAATCATCTTATAAATTTTTATATAAATTAAGTAAATGCAAGACGGTAAAAGCCTTAATTTTTAGGTTATTGCCGTTTTTCTTTATCATAAATATTGAAAAAAACAAATAGTAAACAAAAAAGGTTGCAAATGCAACCTTTATAAACTGGTGGGAAGAGGTGGATTCGGCGCCTGTGCGCCCTTCTCCGATAAACAGTGGGTGACCACTGTTTAGTCCTGCGGACAAATTGTTTCACAATTTTCTCCTCATTCGAATCCACAAATAGTAAATAAAAATCCACGGGTAAACCCCGTGGTTTTTCATTTAGGGGTAAAACCCCTTGTTCTAGCGACGTGTAAAGCACGTAGTCTACTTGTGCGTATCGCAAATCGCTTACTTTTTCTTAAATGGGTCTACTACTTCTTGTA
>JAZNMA010000005.1:0-7170 GCA_045579345.1 Christensenellaceae bacterium
GCCGGGCTTGGGGTGTTAGCTAAAGATGCGTTTTAGTTCTTTGCTTAGTCGAACATACCAGCGTTCTTTGGTTTCACTTCTATCGCCTACTGTAATGGTTGCTACTTCCATAAGCATAAGCTCAACGCTGTAACAATGAGCAATGCAAGTCTCTTTAACATATTCCAAGGTGATGATAATGTTGTACTTCTTTTCTAGGAAGTTAATATCCTTTAGAAAACGATTGTCAAGAGAGCTTTTTTGAATGTACATATTGCAACCTCCATATAATGTGTAGTGTAGGTGTTATCTTTACACTACACATTATACAGCAAGCAATAGCATTTGTCAATACCTTTCTTGCAAATTATCCAAGAATATTTCTAAGCTGTCCAGCAAACCACGCGCCAATGCGTTTATAACCAAGGTTACTCGGATGCACACCGTCTGCACCGATAAAAGTGCGAATCGTGTAACTATTAACTGGGCCGTTCTTTTGGGTAATATATGGGACGCTGTAGTAGTCGCAAGCGGTTTTTAACAGTTCATCAATTTCAAACCAACTTTGACCGAACCAATAATTCGGGAATCCTCCAACGTTGCGCCCGTTAAAAGGCCCGAAAACAACAAGTATCGCGTTGGGGTTCTTTTCATAAACAAGCTTAACGCATTTGTTAAACTGTCCCATAACGGTCATTTCATCTTCGCTGTTCCATTCGCCCAACGTTTGGCTGTGGTCGTTAACACCGAAGCACAGCACAACAACGTCATACTGGTTAAGGTCTACAGAATTTATTTTATCATAAGCGTTCATGCCGCTCCCTGTATGGACATAACCCATGCTACCAACGCCAAAGTTGGCGCAGTTACATTTCAGCATATAACCGACCGTGTTAGGAATTGTATATTGCGTAAGGTAAGTATCTCCGTCTCCGTTTCGCCCCAACATAATACTATCGCCAAACATTGCAATATTAAGAGGGTATAACCGTCCACCATTTCGATTTAAACCGTTAAGAATATTGCCAACGGACGGAACAGGACGCAGAAAAGATTCGTTTTCTCTATCTTTGAAAGCGGTGATTCTCGCATATGCGGCAAGTTCGGGCACTGTTATAATCCCGCTAGAGGGATGTGTAGACGTGTCAATACTAGCAATTTGCGTTTTATTGACATCATAGAATGAAAAACCCCACGATGCGCCAAGTCTGCACGAATATTCCACAGGCATTCCGGCAAAAGCGGCAACATCGATATAATCGGACGCGCTAAGACTTTCATTACCTTGCAAAACACCAGAACCTTTGACGTAGAATCCCGGTGTCCAAGTTGTTGCAAGTTTTGGATAGATCGTATCAGCGAAGGTGTTTTTCTCATTTCGTAACTCTTCTGCAACAGCATTAACATATTCTTCCAACGCAAGAATATTTTTATGCAACGTTATCATATCGACTGCGGGCCGAACATAGCATTTTGTTTTATCTGCGAGTAGACTTGTAATAATTAACTCGCTAGCATTTTCCGGAACTTCAATTGTTACCGCCGGATAGCCTCTATCAATACCGCTAGAACTAGCCTTTTCGCCATCAAAATATTCAATTACAGACTGGTTAGCATTTCTAAAAGCAAAGCCCTGCGTTGCATTAACGCGGGATTTAATTTCAATCGCAAGACCCGCGTATTCTGTAACATCAATGGGCAATGAACGCGAAAAATCGTCGGAAGTCTGAATAGTGTTATTAGACGGTTTATAATACTCTCCATCTTGCCACGAAATCAACAAAGGCGCGTGGATAACATCGAAACGCCTGTTAAGCTTTGCACACTGTTCGCGCACAGCTTCACCCGCGGTTGTATAAACTTCACCGCTAAATCCGTTCCGTACATCGACAAGTTCAGCGTCCCCCGTAGTAGAACCGTCTTGTAAGGCTGTGAACTCGTTAACACGTCTTTTTAATGCAACGATTTCATCACTTAGCGCGATAATCAAAGTGTAATAGCTTAGAATCTTTTTGTCCTGCTCGCTAACAAGCGGGTTGATATAAAGCGCGACAAGTTCGCTGAGCTTGCCGTTGTTATACATATCCTCGAGAATTGATTTCGCCTCTACACTCAAATCAAGCTCTGCAAGATACTTATTCACAATTTCTACGGTTTCGTTAGCGGTTTTACTTGCCGCTGTTGCGGTGTCAACAGCTTCGCGTATTTTTTGTAAAATCCAATCCATATTCATATTATGGTGGTTGGAATAGGGGAAATTTTGAAAAAAGCCCATGTAATACCTCCTTAATAAATCAACAGACAAAAGCGACGCTTAAAGCTGTCAATAATATAGTCTGTTATATTAAATTTAACAACGCGCCTTTCTTCTTCAATCATTTGTTGTGTTGTCGTAACGCCGATATTGCCGTGAATGTACCCTGTTCGATTACTATTATTTTCAATGCTTGTTTCTGCGCCGTTAGCGTTTACAAGATTTTCACTATTATAGGCTGAAATCTTGCCGATGCTGTTTCCTTTGCTGTCTCCCTTATCTTCCCATTCTTCGTGTCGGTCATAGTTAGAAATAGGGTCATACTCATATCCAGTCGTTTCGTAAAGCTTTTCCCATACGGCAATTTCTTTTTTAGACCACACTTCCACCGTGAACGCGAAAAAATCCGCGTCAGGGTATAGAATTTCAAATTCTGCACATTCTGCTAAAAGATTGTTAACAAGCGCTTCTTTGTCAACATCTTTTGGAAGCTGTAGCCCTCGGAAAATGTCGTTGTTATAGTTATACAGTCCCAACAGGCTGGTTGTTACCATTGCCGCCAACCTCCTTATGCTGGTATCTCCAATCAACAGACAATTCTAAACCGGGGAACATTTCGCAAGCTTGCTTGCAACCCTCCTGCAATTCTTGCAACCACAAATCTGCTTTGGTGAATGTTTCTTGATTGTTAGCGTTTACCTCGTCCGTCAGCATACGCTCCTTTTTCTCCGTGTTAGCGTTCGGGATTCCGATTTCCGTACAAAACATATTTCGCCATTTCTGCAAATCTACAAGCAAGTCGCCCGCAATGTAATTATTAGAAAGGTTGTTAGCGAACACGTCCCACGCCTTAGTGCCGTCCGGCTTCAAAAGCTTAGCGTCATGTACCACCATCGGTTCGCCGCTTGCTATCTTGTCATACATCTTCTTAAAGGATTCCGCGCTTGCTTTATTGTCTGCCGCAAACACATATGCAAGTTTGCTGGCTTCAATATTACAACCTGCAGTTTGCATGGTCATAGCCATGATATCCGAGTATTTTGTTACTAAGTCCATAATACCACCATAGTCAGGTTGCAGTTTAATAATAGTGCATTGCTTGCCAATTCTAGGGGTTAAAATGCCGCGCAAAAGCGGATTTGTAATAACAGCGTTCGTAGGACGATAAAAAACGTCGTAACCGTTAAGACTACAGCCTTGGCAAATAACTCCATATTTATCTGTTTCAATAATCGAAATAAACCCGAAACAATAAAGCGTGTACAAGAAATAGTCTTTCGCCCATGTGCTAGGCATTTTCCACTTATACACGCTGACAGCTTCTTGTAATAGATAGCGCTGGAAAAACCGGGAAAGCGCGCTATCAGCATGCGATGTTGACGGAGTAAAACCAGCGTTATAGGTGTTTATATAGTCGTAGAAAAACGGAACACCTTGCATTTAAACAACTCCCCTCCTAAACTTGAACAATAGCCAAATCGGCAAATTGAAATAATGTGGGGCGGGTAATCCTGTGATAACCTCGTACCACTTATCTGCTAAATTGGCGCGGTAGTTCTTGACGGCTTGCGACTGGTCTAGGGGTCGTTCATAGTTGATTAAGAACGCTTCCGCTAGATAGCCGGGCGCTTTTTCGCTTTTGCTCCACTCTTTGAAAGTTTCCGGATATCTGCTGGTAGGGTAATACTGTACGCCGTTGTCCATTTCCCACAAGATACGTTTCATTTGATATTCGCCGTTCTTATAGTCGCTGTTTCCGTATTCGGATTCTACCCAGTTATGAAACTTTGTCGCGGGTGTCCATTGCACAAGGCCAAAACCGTAGTTTAAACGTCCCACAATATCGCTTTCCCAACGCGCCGGATTTATAGTGCTTTCCGCTTCCATATTTCCCGCCAAAGCGGCAACAGCATTTGCCGTCCATCCTTTAGAGCTAAAAAAGTTCCACAAGATTATAACGTTGTTCTCCATTTCTTCTTGCGTCAATGGTCGGGATTCGACAACTACCCAATTACTCATAGAAGAAACCTCCGTTCATATAGTTTTTAATGCTTGCCAACTCGCTCGCGGTGCAAGTCGCTTCCAGCTCAGCGTCAGCGACTAGCTGATACCCCGGCAATGTGTTTACTATGCGCTCTTGGCACAGGGGCCGTCCGCGGTTTTCGTTTGATTCTTCGACAATTCTATAAAATTCACATTCCAAGACGGGCGGGAAATAATATGATGTAGTCATACCATTGCTACCCTGTGTTCTAACTTGGGGCATTGCAGATTGTATAGCGTTACCAATCGCAGAAATACCGCCCGATATATCAAAACTGGCAAAATCTGCAACAGCGCCCGCCACACTTGTAGCCGCTCCGATATAATCGGAAGTTACTTGAGCAAGCTGTATAGGCACTCCAATAACCGTTTGCGTGCTTGTAAATACTGCTTCGTTTCCTCTGTCAGAAAAAATCTGCAAACAACCCTTACCGCTAACAGCGTCCACCCAACATTCGGCGCGCAATCTCTCGCACGTTGACATAACGTTACCGTCTAGGGGAAACACACCAAAAACAGGCCATACCAATTTGTATCGGGAATAAGGGGCCGCGTTTAGATATGTTCCACGCTCTGCCGCTTGTGGGTGTTTAGGAGGGGTGAAAAAGGCGGGCGCTAAGCGGGTGAATGTGGAAATTCGCGTTGCGGGGGTCGGAAGATTCCACCAACCATAGGGGATTGAATCGACAGCAGTACCCGGGAAAGCGCTTGTAAATGGAAACCATAAACAACTAGCTACATACTGGAAAGGGTTAAACAAGGATTTAAAAAGCTCCGTGCTAATTTCTTCAATACCGCTGAAAGCCCATTCCGCGTCTTGCATTAGCGCGTTACAGAAAATTCTAAATTGCGTATTTGTAAATTTGTAATATGAAACTGCGCCCACCGCGCTCACGTCGTTGTTTATAATTCCAACGACAAAAATACCGTCAGCCAAATCGGAAATGAAAGGCGTTCCCGCTTCTTCTGGGCTTTCGTCGTAAGTTGTGACAATATCTGGCGAATTTTCTGCCGGGTATAGGTTGTCCACAATATCGCCATTAAACTCTGCCGCACTTCGCAAAATATATTGCTTGCTTGCGCCTATTTCATACTTGTAACTTGCCAGCACGTCAACGTTTAAACTTGCAAACCATCTGCCGCCGCTATAATTCCAGTCGTTAACGAAATAGTAACGCGAAAATTCCGGGATGTACGCATAATTATATATATGCGGCGCTGTTGCGTCGGCTATTGCGATATCCGGGTTTATAATACTCGTCGGTTCTATTAAAAGACAGTTATAAATCTTAGCAGGGTTGCTTGGGCGCTTTGTGCTGTTGGGGTTTTTATTGAACTCATAAAACTGCACTTCAACAGGCATCGTTAAACCTCCTTATAGAATGAAAGGGCGGCTTGCGCCGCCCTATTGTAACATTACTCCAACAGGAAAACAACGCCGTTTTCTGTAAGGTCGTTATAATAACGGTCAGTAAAGTGCCAAAAAGTGTTAGTATAGCCGCCGCGCGCGTTGAAAGGCGCGGAAGCGCTCCAAGAATTAACGGTGGTGACACCGACAGCCTCTTCGTCAAACAGCACGCCAAGAATATTAGAAACTGTTACGTTTTCTTCGCTGGTCTGCGCCTCGCCGTTTGCGTCGATATAACCAACCCGGGTCTGGATTCCCATAGGGGTTTCGATAGACTGCCAATAGTTGACGGTTTCGTAGTCCATTTCCTTTAAATAGCCGTCATGGAATACGCTGGACAGCACAGACGCTTCGATATTGTTAACATCGGCCGCATACATATACAGCTTCTGTTTATCCTTGGGGGTATGTCGGGAGATGGGCTTACCGTTGATATTGATATGGAATTTGGTAGAACGCTCTGTCATAAGGTCGGAAATAGTTTTAATATAGGCATAAGCCCACTTCATAAACGGAACAAAGTTAGCGGGCTGTCGAACAGTTTCAGCGGTCAAATCGAGGCCCGTAACGTCGTTATACTTGGTAACCAACTTAACAACATTACTGTTATCGCTGTTAACCTTTGCGCCGATAAAGTTAACAAGCGCCATTCTTGCCATGTTTTCGTGATCTTTTTCAATAAGATCAGAAACATTCTGCAAAACCATTACAATGAATCTACCAAATTCCTCCGGGGAAGAAAAAGCGCAATCGATCTGGTCTTTAAACATCGTAACGCTACGCTGATAAACATTCGCGCCGTAAAAATTAGTCTGCAACACAGCGGGCTTATTAACGGCCTGCTGGTCGATAGATTCACCGTCAATCAGATTCATTCGATCATCGTCGGCAGCTTCTTTGTCGATAATCTGAAGCTTGCGCACATGGTTACCCCAACGGGTAGCGTCCATAAACAAGCCGCTAAACTTGCGGGAATATGGGCGCACGCTAAAAACGGTCTTAGAAAGAACCTGAGAAATAGCGTTAATAACGGGGTCATAGCCCGTTGCAAGGGTGGTTGTTGCCAACGTGACAAACTCGGCGGTAGTGGTAGGGGTAATATTGTTTTGTCCAGTAGCCTGTCTGTTAATTGCATTTAACAGTGTCGCGCACTGGTTAAAAGTAAGTGCGTTAACAGCCATCGTTATTCCTCCTCATAGTTGATTTTAATAGTATCGTTTTCGGTTGCGTCCTCTACGGGACAGTTAGAAAATTCTTCGTCGGCCTGTCTACAGACATAACCGATAGCGCCCATTTCGCAAGGCTTACAATGCATTATTCGCGCCCTCCTTATTTCTGCCCGGGTCAAGAATGTTTGCGAGGATATCCTCGACGCTTTCCTGTTTGGGCTGGTTGCTGTTCAAAATGCCGTTAGCTTGAATAGCGGCAGTAAGTGCCGCAAGCTGGGCGGCGAAATCGTTGGCTCCGGGCGCAGGGTTGGGGTTAG
>JAZNMA010000006.1:0-40052 GCA_045579345.1 Christensenellaceae bacterium
AAAAACTTTGTTTTTTTTATAATTTTAAAATTCTTATACAAAAAATGATAAACCCCCCGCTTTTGCGTACGCAAATGCTGGGATTTATATTTTTAAAACAATTTCAATATTAAATTTTTATTGTGCACTTTTCTCAAAGCAATCACATCGGTGTGTTCCAACGTAGCCAGTGTCTTTACATTTTTCACAAGCATATCGTGGAGAGAGGTCAATGAGAGAAATGCCGATTGTTGCAAGCAAATTTTCAGCCTTTTCGGTTAAAGTTTTCTTCTCAATCTCTAGTGTTTTCATTGCTTGGTCGTTGTTTGCAATTTCAGCAAACGCCAAGTCTTTTTCTATGCTGTTGAGTCTGCCGTAAATATCCATAAAACCATCGATTTCGCTAGCTTTTTCATTATTTTTTTGCGCGCGCGAAGTTGCGAGACTTCTGCGTTTTTCATATTCACGGTTATAAGCTTCTTGAGAGTCATCTTTAACGCGTGGCGTTTCCGTAGCGTTATCTATGGTAAAGATTCCGTTGTTTTTCCAATTACTCAACACTCCGTTCATGTATGCGGTTGGAGAACTTTTACCAGAGGAAAGTTTTGCCGCTTCCAAAATCATGTCGTCTGAAAAATTCCAACTTTTCCACACGTTTAAATTTTCTCTATCCCACGGATTCGGTCTGCGGTTAATGCCTGCAAGCGTAAGCATTTTTGAAATGAACTCGTCTTTTGATTTTTCCTGCTCGAAATAATCGTTTACGCTAGAAAGGTCTATAATACCGCGCACCCTTAAACGTTCAACCAATTCGTCCATATCTTGCAAGGTGTTTTTGCCCGTCTTAAAACAATGCGACGCGATAAAACAAAGCGCTTGTTCGTCAAACCCAAACGATAACCATTTTTTAGTGTAGGTGTCTACCACCGTATCTATCACTTCGACGTATATTGATAGCAATTTATTAATTTTTATTGCCAAATCATAAATCGCCTTTTTGTTTTTCATATATGCGCTTATTTCTTCTTTTGAAAAACTCTTCAGTGAATAAAGCTCGAGCAAGAATTCATCCAACTTTGCCATGCTACCTTTTTTAAGGTTTTTAGCTGCAAAAACGATGTTTTCTTCCTCAAAATTAAGTTCCTGAGTCCACTTTTTAAGAAAAGCTGAATCTTCAATATCCGGTTGACGGCGAAGTGACATTGCCTTTAGAATTCTTTCAATCAACTCGGTTCTAAGAATATATGAAGCTAACTCTCTATCAACTTTTTCAATGGTGTTTATACCACGATTACCGAAATCCTTAGATACTTTTGCAATATAACGATACCCTATATCCGAACCTTTTTTGTCCACACAATACTTAACAATCATGAGCATAGCCTCAGGCTTAATAGAATAAGTTTCCATTATATTAAAATATTCGCTGTATTCATTTGTAGAAATCATGCGGTTTGGGATAAGGGCTTGTAAAGACTTAGAAAAGTCTGTATATTTCTCCGCTTTAATTTTTTTAGGCTTAGCGGAAAAAGAAGAACGGATAGGCTGATACTGTACGGAAAGGGGGCTTTTAGATAAAACTGAAACAATTCCGAACTCTTCCCAATAGTTAAAGCAGTTTAAGACTTTTTCTTCCTCCATATCAAGAGTCTTTGCAAATTCAGCGAGCGACAAATCAAATTTAGGATTTTGACAAATAAAAAGCCCGTAAAGATAAACTTTAACAGCGTCTCCCGAAGAAACGGGTAAATATTCATTAATAAATGCGTTTTCCACGTCGGTAAAACCTGCGACGGAAAATTCTTTTGAATAAGAACAAATCATAACTAATCCTTTATAAATGCCATTTAACGGCAAAAAAAGTTAAAATCGCTTGCATTGAGAGGTATAATATTATATAATATAATAACTATTAAAGAGTAGTAAGCAAGACATAACGCAAAAACATAAGATGATTTTAGCGTAAAGAACATTATAAACGAAACGACAATAAAAAGCAACTTAATTTGTAAAATTTTTTCCAGGTTGCTTTTTAGTGTCGGTTTAAGGAGTGTTATGGCAGGAAATATTTTGACGCCTTCGGCAATTTGGAAAGATTTTAAAATAGACCAAGTGCCGGAAATAGAAATAGAGACCGAAAAAGTTCAAGACGGCGTGATGTTTAGTTATTTTTATTTAAGCGGAAGAAAAATTGGCGACGAAAATGTTAAAATTTACGGTGTTATGGCGAGAAAGGTCCAACAATCGCTTGCACCGGCTATTTTACTCGTTAATGATTTGGATTGTGAATTTAATGAAGAGTTGATGTTGGATTTTGCTCAGCGAGGATATAGTGTGTTGTCAGTTGACCTTTCTGGGGAGGCTGATGGGAAAAACAGATTCACCATTTATCCCGAATCAGTAAAATTTGCAAACTATCAACTTGTAAAAGATAGCCTTTACAAAGTTGAAGGTGACGTAGTTAATACTTGTTGGTATGAATGGGTGTGCGTTCTAAAATACGCATTTAAGTATTTAAGTAGTCAAAGCATAGTGACTAAGGTCGGTTGTTTAGGATATGGCGAGGCGGGAACTGCGCTTTGGCAACTTGCGGGAACGGAAGATGATTTGGCGTGTGCTGTATTTGCTTTAAATACAGGCTGGAACGGGTATAGGGGCATATACAAGTTTAGCGGAATGGTTGAACCGCAGTTTGACGACGATATGTATAAATTCATCGCGGGTATTGAGCCTCAAGCCTATGCAAGGCACGTTAAGTGCCCAACTCTTACGCTTTCTGCTACAAATAGTAAGTTGTACGATTGCGATAGAGCATACGACACGCTTTCTAGGATAGAGAACGTTAGAACGGTAATGCATTATTCAGTAGGGTGTAGTGGGAAAATAAATAAACAGGGGTATCTAAACACAATAAACTTTTTTGAGTTGTTCTTAAAAAAAGAGGGTGCAAAAGCGGACGAATTCCCATATGAGACAGATATTTCTTGTGAAATTATTGATGGTAGAATTCACGTTGCTGTTACGCCATTTTTGAAAAATATTTTAGAAGTCGAGCTTTATGTTGCGGAAGAGAGCAATAATCCAAGCTTGCGTTGCTGGCAAAAATTTACTAGCACAAAAAAGGACGAAAACGGTATTTATAAATTTGAATATTCACCTTATCCAGAATCGGGCAACGTCACAATACTAGCGCAAGCAAAGTACAAGAACGATTTGGCAGTCGGGTCAAAGATTATAAATAAGAAGTTTACTAAAGAAGAAGTTTCTTTTGCGCATAAATCTAATATTTTATATTCATCGAGAATAAAGAATGCAGACAGTGCTTTTTATTCAGCAAAGCAGGAAGATAAATGCAGAATTTTCACCGATGATAACGATTTAGTTAAAGTTAAAAAAGGTCCGATGGGCATCGACGGTGTGTATTGTGGAGCTGGACTTTTAACATTTAAATTCTGTACTAAAAAAGATAGACCTTCAGACGGGGCAATGTTCATGTTTGACGTATATGCTGAAAAAGATAGTGAGATTACAGTTAAACTAATTGTAGACTATTTTGGTAAAAAAACCGAGTACTTAGCAAAAGTTAATCTTTTGGGTGGAGAGGTTTGGCACAACGTAAAACTAGAAACGTCAAGGTTTAAGACGGTAGAGGGAATGGGACTGAAGTCGATTGAAAAAGTAGAAGCGATTGAAATTTCAGTAAACGAAGGCGAGTATTTAATTAATAACTTTTTGTGGTTGTGAGATGATATACGCGGTTGGAGCAAAAATAATTTCAAAAAAATATCACCCATGTGGCGGTAACGAGTGGCAAATTATGCGTATGGGCGCGGACGTTAAACTCAGGTGTTTAAAATGCGGAAAGACGATTTTTTTATCGGTCGATGATACCAGAAAAATAATTAAAGAGTATTTTCCGCCAAAGGAGAATGATGGTAAAGATTAAAGACAGTCTTAAAGAGTCTGAAGAAAAAAAACAGAGGTCGGATAGAAGATTTCTATTAGTCGTTGCTCTTTTTTTAGCCATCATTACACTATTTTCTGTACTTAACACGTACGTGTATTTCAACGTTTACGTTTTAGGACCTTCTATGGAAAACACCTTAGAGACTGGCGACGTGCTCATTGTAAACAGACATAGAAAAGTTGAGCGCGGGGACATAGTAGTAATTTCTGGAGAAAAAGAGGGCAGTAACGACTGGTTAATAAAGAGGGTTATTGCCGTAGAGGGCGAAACGGTGGAAATAAAGAACGGATACGTTTTTATAAACGACCGCATACTTTATAACGAGCCTTACGTAAAAGATATAGGAGCTACGTACGTAACTGAAGGAATGCCGTCGAAATTCACGGTGGGGGAATCGGAGTTTTTCTATCTTGGCGACAATCGCTTAAATAGTAGTGACAGTCGTCATTACGGCACGTGTAATGAAAGTCAAATAGTTGGTGTCGTGACAAAGTGGTCAATTAATATAAAAAAACCGCTTGGGAAAATATATAAGTTTATAGATACGTTTAGAGGTTAAATAAAGTATAAACTTAACACGTGTTCGATTAATTAGGAGAAAATATGATAGAGTATTTTAAAGAAGAAGATTTTTTAAAGGCAAAGGCGCAAAGAAAAAAAGTGCTTTGTTACTATTACGCGGTTGTTTTTGCTTATCTTATTTTGAGTCTCGGAATGTTTTTATGGTACAGAACTTTACCATATATGAGCGAAAAGATAATCATGGTAAAAGTTATTCATCACGCTTTTTCGGTACTATTTGTAATTTTTACTTTTATTTACATGGGAATATCTTATAAGAGAGTGAATAGATATTATAAACTTTCTTATAATTTACTTAGCGGAATAAGAGAAACTTCAACAGGCAGTTTTTTTGAATATGACGAAACTTTACAAGATAAAGACGGTGTGGATTTTAAGTCGCTTGTTTTTATCGAGTGGAATAAATATAAAAACGACTTTTTTGAAAGAAAGGTGCTAGTATTTGACGAGCGAGAATTCCCCAAATTTAATGAGGGTGAAAACGTCACGTACGTGACACAAGGAAACGTTTTAGTTAGCTATAAGTTACTTGAAGAAAATAAAGAAGAAAATAAATAATTTTAGGAGAACGAAAATGAAAGCGATTGTAACGGTAATAGGAAAGGACAAGCCAGGTATAATAGCAAAAGTAAGCAATTGTCTAGCAGAAAACAACGTAAACATTGAAGATATTAGTCAAACGATTATGCAGGGTAATTTTACCATGATAATGCAATGTGGATTTGAAAACGCTAGCGTTTCTTTAAAGGAAATAAAAGCAAAGCTTGTTGAAATAGGCGAAGAAATAGGTGTTTCTATTCACGTTCAACACGAAGATATATTTAACGCAATGCATAAAATTTAACGTTGGAGATAACTATGTTCAGTAGAAAAGAAATAATTGAAACCATAAATATGGTAGAAAAAGAACACTTTGACGTTCGTACAATTACAATGGGAATATCCCTTTTATCGTGTATTAGAGACGATGCTAAAAAAACAGCCGACCTTTGTTACGATAGAATTTGTAAAAAGGCGGAGCGTATAGTTTCGGTTGCCGAGGATTTAGAAGACGAGTTTGGTATTCCGATAATAAATAAACGCGTGTCTATTACGCCTGCAAGCTTACTCACCTCTTCGTTTTGCGGTAAAGAGGTTGTGCTCGCAAAAGCGCTAGATAATGCTGCTAAAACAGTGGGTGTAGACTTTTTAGGTGGATATTCAGCACTTGTTCAAAAGGGAATGACTAGCTATGAAAGGTCATTTATTGAAAGTATACCCGAAGCGCTTTCAGTTACCGACAGAATGTGCTCATCTGTAAACGTTGGCTCAAGCAAGGCTGGTATTAATATGGATGCCGTGCGTTTAATGGGTGAAATTATTAAACAAACCGCAGAAAGAACAAAAGATAGGGACGGTTTTGGCTGTGCAAAACTAGTCGTATTTTGTAATGCTGTTGAAGATAATCCCTTTATGGCAGGCGCATTTCACGGCTTAAGTGAGGGCGAAACGGTAATTAACGTCGGCGTTTCAGGACCAGGCGTCGTTCATAACGCGTTAAAGAAAATGAAAGGCGCGTCAATACAAGACGTTGCAGAAACAATTAAAAAGACGGCGTTTAAGATTACTCGTACAGGTCAACTTATAGCAAACGAAGCGTCTAAAAGATTAAATGCGGAATTTGGAATCGTAGATTTATCGTTAGCACCGACACCGGTTATGGGCGATAGTGTTGCGCATATTTTAGAAGAAATGGGACTTGAATCGGTGGGCTGTCATGGAACTACCGCCGCTTTGGCTATGCTAAACGACGCTGTTAAAAAAGGCGGGGTTATGGCAAGCTCTAACGTGGGCGGACTTTCTGGCGCGTTTATTCCTGTCAGCGAAGATATAGGAATGATTAGGGCGGCGGAAAAAGGCGCAATATCACTTGATAAGTTAGAAGCAATGACTTGTGTTTGTAGCGTTGGGATAGATATGGTTGCGGTTCCAGGCGATACGCCCGCAACAACGTTGTCGGGCATGATTGCTGATGAATCAGCAATCGGAATGATTAATAATAAGACGACCGCAGTCCGTATTATTCCAGTACCTAATAAAGGGGTAGGAGAAAGCGTTGAGTTTGGTGGACTTTTAGGAAGTGCTCCTATTATGAAAGTTAGTCCATATGGATGTTCAACCTTTATAAATAGAGGTGGCAGAATGCCCGCACCTATACATAGCAATAAAAATTAGAATTATGGTAAAAGGGGTTTATTTTGGATAAAAAGTATCTTTGGGCTACCGAAGAAATTTACGGTAGTGTTTCCGAGTGGGAAAGCGAATTTGAAAAGGTAAAGGCGAGTGTAAATTTTGAGCGATATAAAGGTAAACTTTCCGATGCTCAAGAATTTTTATCATGCATGAAAGAACAAGAGGCGGTTGGTAGAGTTTTTGAAAAACTGAGTGTTTATGCGATGATGAAGCACGACGAAAACACTAAAGACGCACTTTACGATTCTTTACTTTCAAAGATTACTTCTTTGGGCGCAAAATTTGGTGCGGAAACAGCGTTTATTATGCCTGAGCTAACTTCGTTAGACGAGAAAACTTTGCAGTCGTTTATTGAAAACGAAAAGTTAAAAGATTATGATTATTTTCTTAAAGGTATATTAAAAGAAAAACCGCACGTTTTGAGTGAAAACGAAGAAAAACTGCTCGCGCTTTCGGCAGAAACCTTGTCGAGTTTTAAAGATATTTTTACTAAAATTGACAATGCAGACCTACCGCTTGGGGAGATTAGGCACGGAAAAGAAAGAATTCCATTAAGTCACGGTTATTATGGGGTTATAATGCACGGTGAGGATAGAAAACTCCGTAAAAAAACCTTTGAAAAGTATTATGGTGCCTATTTATCTTTAATTAACACTATAACGGCGACCTATTACGGAAACGTTAAAAAGGACGTTTTTATCGCTAAAGCAAAAAACTATAATTCAGCATTGGAGCGCGCGTTGTTCAACGAGGACGTGCCAAGAGTTGTTTACGATAATCTAATCAAAACGGTTAAGAAAGCATTGCCGGCACTTCACAAGTACATGGCGGAGAAGAAAAAGCTTCTTAACCTTAAGACAATGTACATGTACGACGTGTACGTGCCTGTCGTTGAGGGAGCAGAGCTTAAACTAGAATACGATGAAGCTTACGATTTAGTAGTTAAAGGTTTAAGTCCGTTAGGGAAAGAATATTGCGAACTTTTAATAAAAGCAAAGAATGAGCGTTGGTTGGACGTTTACGAGAGTGACGGCAAGAGAAGTGGGGCGTACAGCGTCGCTGTTTACGATACGCATCCTTACGTTTTGTTAAATTACCAAAAGACCACGCACGACGTGTTTACTATAGCTCATGAAATGGGACACAGTATACACAGTTATTTTTCTAATCGCACGCAACCATATTCTAAAGCAGATTATAGGATTTTCGTAGCAGAAGTTGCAAGTACGGTCAACGAAGTGCTGTTAATAAGACATCTTTTGAATACTGAAAAAGACGTTAAACTCAAAAAATATTTGCTTTCATATCTACTTGAAATGATAAGGACGACGTTATTTAGACAGACGCAGTTTGCCGAATTTGAACAGTTTGCGCACGAAAGCGTGGAAAAGGGAGAACCTTTAACAAAAGAAAATCTTTCAAACGAATATTTAAGGCTAAATAAAAAATATTACGGCAGGGCGGTTAGAAGTCAAGGTTTAATAAAATACGAATGGGCAAGAATTCCACATTTTTATAGGGCCTTTTACGTGTATAAGTACGCTACCGGAATTATAAGTGCGTTAGCGATAGCCGATAGAATTTTAACCGAAGGTCAGCCCGCTGTAGACGATTATTTTGAGTTTTTGTCGTCAGGTGGAAAGGATAGTCCGGTCGAACTATTAAAAATAGCCGGAGTTGATTTAACTAATACTAAAACGTTTGAGCAAGCGTTTAAGGTATTTGAAGATACTTTAGAAGAATTCATAAGGTTGTAAACTTTAAGGAGAAAATATATGGCAAAGGATAACAAGTTAAAACAAAATTTAACGGATATGCCACACAGCTTAGAGGCAGAACAGGCGCTTTTAGGATGTTTGCTTTTAGATACTAGAGTTCAAGTTGAAGTTGCGGCGTTTATTCAAGAAGACGATTTTTACGCTGAAAGTCATAAATACATTTTCAGCGCAATGGAATCAATAATAAAAAAGAACCAACCGGTTGATTTGGTTACGCTAACCGATGCTTTGGAAAAACAAGGCGCGTTAGAGCAAGCGGGCGGAATAGTATATATAACAGAACTTACCAACGTTATGCCGTCAAGCGCAAACTATCAGCGTTACTTAGATATTGTTACGCGCGACAGTTTGCTTAGAAAATTAATTAAAGGCTCGGCGGAAATTATTGAAGAGTGTAAAACAAGTTCAGACAAAGAAACTGCGATAGCGTATGCGGAAAAAACTGTATACGATATATCTAACCAAGCAGACACTAGTGAAATGGTAAAAATTGGCAACGTCATTCCTAACGTCATGACAAAGTTTGACGAGCTGAGTAACGATAAGTCGAGCTACAAAGGGATTAAAACAGGATACCGCGGAATTGATGGATTGCTTGACGGCATGCATAATAGCGACCTTATGATTTTGGCTGCACGTCCTGCAGTAGGTAAAACATCGTTTGCAATGAATTTGGTGGAAAATATAGCTCTTCAAGGATATTCTTGTGCAGTCTTTTCTCTAGAAATGAGCAAAGACCAACTCACGGAAAGAATGCTTTGTTCAGTAGCTGGCGTCAGCATGGAAAATGCAAAAAAAGGCAAGATGAATAAGACCGAGTGGCTTAAAATGGCAAAGGCGAGAGAAAAGCTTTCTAACGCCAAGATATTTATTGATGATTCTGCTGTTATTCGTCCGCGTGAAATTATATCCAAGTGCCGTAGACTTAAAAGCCGTTTTGGTTTAGACTTCGTTATGATTGACTATATTCAGTTGATGACGCCCGACAAAAGTAGGAACAGCGATAGCCGTCAAAACGAAATAAGTGAGATTTCAAGAAGTCTTAAAATTTTAGCAAAAGAAGTAAACGTTCCCGTTCTTGCTCTTTCCCAACTTTCGCGTGCAGTAGAAACAAGAAAGGGCAGACCTCAACTTTCCGACCTTCGTGAGTCAGGTGCAATAGAACAAGATGCAGATATAGTTATGTTTATTCACCGCCCTGATAAAGGCGCAACTGAGAAAGAGATAATGGAAGGAAAAGTACAAAAGAACGTAGCGGAAATTATTGTAGAAAAACACAGAAGCGGACCTACCGGACTTGTTAAACTATACTTTAAAGGAGAATGTACAAAATTCCTTAACCTTAACGAGGATACGGGCGAGCCGGACGGAGAGGAAAATACTGAATATAAAAAGCCATCGGTTAAAGCAGTGTCCGATTATGAAGACTTACCCGCTCCTCCACCTGAAATAGATGAGCAAATACCTGTTATTAGGTCTGTAGACGACGAGATTTTTTAATATGATTACTAAAATTAAAAAAATCAATTCTGAAACCCTTTGTGAGGCGAAAGAAATTCTTTTTTTAGGCGGAGTAATAGGAATGCCCACCGAAACAGTATACGGTTTGGCGGCAATAGGCACCGACTCTCAAGCGGTAAAAAAGATTTTCGAAATTAAAGGTAGACCCTCTGATAATCCTCTCATAGCACACGTGCATAAAGATTACGATTTAAAAAAGCTTGTGCATATAGAGCAAGAATACGCATATAAACTAATTGAAAAGTTTATGCCAGGTCCTTTAACCTTAGTATTTAAAAGCAAAGGCATTGTTTGCGAGCAAGCTACTTGCGGAGGAGATACTTTAGCAATAAGAATGCCTTCGCACGAGGGGGCGCAGAAATTACTAAAAATTGTAGACGCGCCTTTAGTTGCGCCTAGTGCTAATCTTTCAAAGCATACAAGTCCTGTAACGGCAGAGCACGTGTATGCAGATTTAAATGGGAAAATTGAACTTATTTTGGACGGCGGGAAGTCTACCGGCGGAATAGAAAGTACGGTGCTTGACGTAACTACATCGATACCTAGAATTTTGCGCGCTGGATTAGTTACTAAAGAGATGATTGAAGATGTCGTTGGAGTTTGTGATATAGCCGAGCATAAACAAGGAGATAAAGTCAAGTCGCCCGGAGTAAAATATAAACACTACCGACCGAGATGTGATACTTTGCTTTTTAAGGAAAGTAAGATAAATGAAATTAAAAGCGCGTATCAAAAAGAAATTGAAAAAGGCGGGCGACCGTTTATAATGTGTTCGTCAACTTTTGCTCTAAATTTGCAAGGTTTTAATCTTTTGGAATTGGGAGTAACGGGAGAAGAGATTGCAAGCAATCTATATGATAAACTTTTAGAAGGTGAAAAAAAAGCAACGTTAATAATCGGCGTTGAAATGCCTAGTGAAGAAGGTGTTTTTATGGGGATTATGAACCGTTTAAGGAAGTCATGCGGATGAGAAAATTTAAGATAGTGTTCGTCTGTACGGGCAATACTTGTCGTAGCCCAATGGCAGAGATAATATTAAAGCAAAAGTTAAAACTTGCTTCGGTTACTGGTGTTTTTGTTACAAGCGCGGGGCTATCTGCCGAAAAAGACGCAAAGATTAGCAAAAATTCAGCAAAAGCACTAAAGGAACTAGGTTATAAAGTTTACGGATTCAAATCAAAGCAGTTGACGACAAAAATGTTAGAGACTTCCGATTTGGTTTTGTGCATGACAAAAGCTCATAAGGATTGGCTACACGGTTATAAAAACGTGTTTACAGTAGCAGAATACACCGGTCTTTCAGACGTTGCAGACCCTTATGGCAAAGAATTAAATATGTATATTAAAACGTCGCACCAGATTGTAGATATTTGCGATGCGATATTAGATAAAATTTTAAAATTTAAAGGAGAAAATTAAAATGAAAGTAGCTTTTGGTTGTGACCACGGTGGGATAAATTTAAAGCCCGTACTAATTAAGTATTTGGAAGGAAAAGGCGTAGAATACGTTGATTTCGGTTGTTTTGATACAGCCTCCACTGATTATAACGAGTATGCGTTAAAAGTAGCAAACGCAGTTAAAAACGGCGAGTGTGATAAAGGTATTTTATTTTGCGGAACAGGAATAGGGATGAGTATAGTCGCTAATAAGGTTAAAGGAATTCGTTGCGGACATTGTCACGACGTATTCTCCGCAAAAATGACTAGACTTCACAACGATGCAAACGTTTTAGCATTAGGCGAAAGAGTAGTTGGACCTGGACTTATGTTGGAAATAGTGGAAGCATTCTTGTTTACCGAGTTTAGCGGTGATGAAAGACATCTAAGACGTGTCAATAAAATAAAAGCAGTTGAAGAAGAAAACTTTAAATAAGACGTCTATAAATATCGCATTCATTTGTAAATTAATTAATAAATAACCAAGTGGGGTAAGATATGGAAAAGTTGAGAAAAGCGGTTATACCCGCAGCAGGGCTAGGAACAAGGTTTTTACCTATTACTAAGGCAATCCCAAAGCCTATGCTTTCGGTGTTAGATAAACCGACAATTCAATATATAGCAGAAGAATTATCTTCAGTCGGTATTGAAGAAATTATAATAGTAGTAAGTCCGAATTCAGACATAATAAAGAAGCATTTTGGTGAGGCTAGTGAGTTAAAAGAAAGACTGCTTAGCGACAATAAAAAGGAGTTGTACGAAATACTTGAAAAAACTGAAAAGTTCAACGTGCAGTTTGTGGTGCAGGAAGTCGCTAACGGACTTGCTGGTGCAATTCTTTGTGCCGAGCCTTTTATTAAAGACCAGCCGTTTGCACTTTTATTGGGCGATGAACTACTCTATGCAGAGGGCGAACAAAAACCATGTATGAAACGCCTTGCAGAAATTTTCGAGCAAACTGGGAAGAGTGTTATTGCGACAATGGAAGTATTCGGGGACGAAGTTAGCAAATATGGCAACATCGGAATTAGTGAAGAGCTTGATGGTGTTATGCAAGTTAGCGCAATAGTTGAAAAACCGAGCGTGAATGAGGCGTTATCAAACAATGCAATAATAGGTAGATACGTTTTATCCGGTGAAGTAATGTCTATGCTAAAAAGCCTTAAACCTCACGGAAATGAGATATATTTAACAGATGCACTTGATATACTTGCAAAAGAGGGAAAACTTTTAGCAAGTTGTTTTGATGGCGAGCGCTATGACGTTGGCGATAAGTTAGGATATGTAAAAGCAAACGTAGAACTTGCGCTAAAGAGTAGAGAAATAGGAGAAGAGTTAAAAAATTACCTCGTTAATTTGGTAGAAAGAATAAAGTAACTTATGTACGATAAGATTTGTAAGACGTGCGGGGCGTCGTTAAGTGAGTTTTACCGCACGTATATGCTGGGTTGTCCAGAGTGTTATAAAAATTTTCACGAAGAAATAGTAAATGCCTTGAAAAAGATACAAGGCAAGACTTATCATGTGGGAAAAACACCCAAGGTTAGCAATGTAGACCGCGAGCTTTACAGCGAATACGAAAGGCTAATTAAGGAAAGGGAAGACGCGACGCTCAGCGGGAAGTTTACGCGTATTAACGATTTAACGGCAGAAATGAACGAACTTGCTGAGGAACTTAAAAGAAGGGGGATATTGTAATGAATACGTTTACCCCCGACCTTTATAAAGGCAACATTGTTATGACAAGAGTAAGGCTGGCGCGCAATCTAAAAGGATACCCGTTTAAGGTAAAAAACACGGTTGCAGCAAGAGAAATCGTCAAAAAAGTAAACCGCGCGCTCGTTCGCTCGGACACGTTTAACCTTTTTTACATGTCAAACCTTAGCGACTTGAAGCTAGAAGCAATGAAAGAACGACATCTTATCAGTCAAAATCTAATAGATAACCGCGAATGTGGAGCTGTATTAATTAATCCCAACGAGAGCATATCGGTTATGATAAACGAAGAGGACGTAATAAGGGAGCAATGCTTTATGAAGGGTTTGCGCCTTACGGAGGCGTACAAACGATTGGACAGGATTGACGATGATTTAGAAAAAAACTTAAATCTTGCATACAGTTCGGAATTGGGCTATCTTACGGCATGTCCGACAAATTTAGGAACGGGATTAAGAGCGTCAGTAATGTTGTTTTTACCCGCCCTTACTGAGAGTGGAAAAATTGGCGCGCTAGTAAAGGAAGTGTCAAAGTTAGGGCTTACCGTGCGCGGTCATTACGGAGAGGGTAGTGATGCCGAAGGGTATATGTATCAAATAAGCAATGAAGTTACTTTGGGTGTATCCGAAGAACAAATTCTTCGTGAGGTTGAAAGTACCGTGCAAGATATTTGCCGTGCAGAACGTGACGAAATGGAAAAAATCTTTGCAAGAAACGAGCTTAAGACAATGGATAGAGCGAGGAAGGCTTACGGCATTTTGACTAATGCAGTTATTTTAAGTTACGGTGAGTTTTTATCACACGTAGCTCTAGTTAAGCTTGGTGCAATGATGGGTTATATCAGTATAGACAACGTTGAAGAAATTGACGACCTTATAATAAAAGCGCGCCCTGCAAACATTTGCGAACAGTACGGAAAGCGACTTTCTGCCACCGACCGCGACTTGTATCGCGCGGAATTCGTCGGCAGAAAACTTATAAAATTAAAGGATTAGGGGAGAGAAATGTATTACGAAACTTTTTCACGAAACGTAAACCAAGTAATAGAATATGCAACCGCTCTTTCAAAAAGATACGGATTAAAATATATCGGCTCGGAACATATATTGTTCGGACTTATTAACGTAAGCGAGGGTAGAGCTGCGGCGATACTTAGGGAAGAAGGTGTAACAAACGAAAGGTTTATATATCTTTTTGAAAAGACTATTGACAAGCGAACAGTCATTACCGGAAATATGTTTACCGCAAGAACTAAGCGCGTGTTTGAAAACGCTGTGGAAATATCTTTAAAAGCCCGTGCGGGTTACGTTGGGACAGAGCATTTATTGCTCGCTATTCTTATTGATTCGGACAGTATTGCAGTTGCTATACTAAACGCGCTTAAAGTGAACGTTAAAGCTGTAATAGAGGGGCTTTCTGAAACGCTCTTTGATGAATTTATTGAAGAAGAGGAGGACGACGGACAAGACGTTTTAGCTTCTGCGTATAGCGGAAAAAAAGGCGCGCAAGAACAGAGAGTTAAGGCAGAAAAGACGGGTAAAGACGATTTCGGAGAGCTTTCAAAGTTTGGCGTAAACCTTAATAAGCAAGCGGAGGACGGAAAGTTAGACCCTGTTATAGGCAGAAAAACGGAGATTGATAGGGTTATTCAGATACTTTCTAGAAGAACGAAAAATAATCCCGTTTTAATTGGAGAGCCGGGTGTCGGTAAAAGCGCGGTAGTTGAAGGGCTTGCCCAAGCAATAGTAAAGGGCAACGTTCCCGAACTATTAGCGGATAAAGTAGTATTTTCTTTGGATATGGCAGGTATGCTTGCCGGTGCAAGATACCGTGGCGATTTTGAAGAAAGACTTAAAAAAATAATTGATATAGTTAAAGAAAATGGCAAAATTATCCTCTTTATTGATGAAATTCACAACATAGTTGGTGCGGGAAGCACTGGCGAGGGGAATATGGACGCCGCAAATATATTAAAACCCATGCTCTCGCGCGGAGAATTACAGACTATAGGCGCAACAACTATTGACGAATATAGAAAATATATTGAAAAGGACGCTGCGTTAGAGAGAAGATTTCAGCCGGTTATGGTTGAAGCACCGAGCGTTGAGGACACAATTGAAATCCTTAAAGGGCTTCGTGATAAATACGAATCACATCACGGAGTTATTATCCCAGATGAGGCGATTGTATCAGCGGTAACACTTTCTGATAGATATATTAACGATAGATTTTTGCCAGATAAAGCAATTGACTTAATAGACGAAGCTTCGTCGAGAGTAAAACTAGATAGTTATAATTCTCCGTTTGAGACAAAGCAAAAAGAGGCGGAGCTCAATTCTTTGATTGCACAAAAAAACGACGCAAAACGTCGAGACGATTTTGAAAAGGCAATTAAAATTAATGCGGAAATAGAAAGAGTTAGCAAAGAGCTTGAACAGATTAAAGACGATGCGAATAAAAACAACGGCGAACGAGACAGACTTATGCTTAATTCCGACGACATTGCAAAGGTAGTAAGTAACTGGACAGGTGTGCCGGTAGTAAAACTTAACCAAAGTGAAGCGCAACAATTACTTGATTTAGAGGAAGTGTTGCACAAAAGGGTTATAGGTCAGACAAACGCTGTCCGCGCGGTTTCCGACGCTATAAGGCGTGCTAGAGCAGGGTTAAAAGACCCGAATAGACCGGTCGGCTCGTTTATATTCGTCGGACCTACGGGTGTAGGTAAAACCGAACTTTCAAAAGCTCTCGCGGAAACGGTTTTCGGAAACGAAAACAGCATTATTCGCGTGGATATGAGTGAGTATATGGAAAAGCATTCGGTGTCTAAAATGGTCGGTGCTCCTCCCGGATACATCGGTTTTGACGAGGCTGGACAGCTTACTGAGAAAGTTAGAAGAAAGCCCTATTCCGTCGTGCTTTTTGACGAAATAGAAAAAGCGCACCCCGACGTGTTTAATTTAATGTTGCAACTTCTTGATGATGGCAGACTTACCGATAGCAAGGGAAGAGTCGTAAGTTTTAAAAACTGCATAATTATTATGACCTCGAACGTGGGCGCAACAGAAATTCAAAAAAAAGCGACGCTTGGTTTTTCTGGTGGCGGAAGCGAAATAGAATACGAGAATATGTGCGATAGATATATGGATGCGCTAAAAGAAAAATTCCGCCCTGAATTTTTAAATCGTATTGACGACATTATCGTTTTCCATAAGCTTGAAAAGGATGATACCGCTAAAATAGCAGAAATACTTTTATCTAGCTTGAGAAAAAGGCTTTCACTTATGGAAATAAGTTTAGAAATAACTTCTACGGCAATGGATTTAATTACCGAAAAGGGTTACGACAGTAATTATGGGGCAAGACCACTAAAGAGAGTTATACAGAAAAATATTGAAGACAAACTCAGTGAGGAAATTTTGCGAGGAAAAGTAAAAGAAAACTCTAAAGTTATTATAGACGCTAAGGACGAGGAATTTGTTTTTGAGTGTATTTAAAAAATTACGCCGTAAAAAAAGGATAATCCTTTTTTTACGGCGTACTATTATATAAGGGGGTGAATTTATGAAACTAGATATTATAGGCAGAAATTATGAGGTGAGCGAACGCTTAAAGGAAATTACGGCTCAAAAAGTTGCAAAACTTGACAAGTACTTTGGTGATGAAGACGTAAAGGTTAAAGTAGTTTTCAAAAAAGAAGCGTCCTCTTTAACAACGGAAATTATGCTTGATTACGTGGGCAAATTAGTTAGAGCAACCGCATCGAGTGATAATTTTTACGACAATTTAGACGTTGTTTTGCCTAAACTTGAAGGGCAAATAAGAAAACACCGCACTAAATTTGATAAACATCAAAAGAACGTTGCTTTCCGTGATTGTGCCGTATTTGAAACGGCGGATAGAGAAAGAAAAGAATCCTCTATTGTAAAAGAAAAGAAATTCAAACTTGAACCCATGACTGTTGACGAGGCTGTTGAAGAAATGGAGCTTTTGGGACATTCTTTTTACGTATTTAAAGAAGCAAAAACTAATACCGTGCAGGTATTGTATTTAAGAAACGACGGAGATTTAGGATTAATAGAACCTGAAATTTAATTTATGCAGACGGGTATATCAACGGCGTCGCTCTTTTTTAGAAAAACCACCGAAGACGCGCTTGAATTTTTAAGTAATAATAAGGTGGCTTGTGCCGAAGTGTTTTTAGGAAGTTATTGCGAATATAACTTAGACTTTGGCAAAATCTTGAAAGAAAGAAAAGGTGGTATTTCCGTTCATTCTGTACACGTGCTAACCACACAGTTTGAACCGCAATTGTATAGTGTAAACGAAAGGGCTAAAGCGGACAGCTTTAAACTATTAGATATGGCTATGCAAGCAGGGGAAGAGATAGGCGCGAAATATTATACCTTTCATGGTGGCGCACGCTTTAAAAAAACACACATTAATATAGATTTTGACAGAGTAGGACTTATTACTCAAGATATTTTCGACGTTTGTCAGTCGCATAAAATAACTCTAGCATACGAAAACGTGCATTGGGGCTATTATAACTACATAGGCTTTTTTAAAGAACTTATTAAGCGTGTTCCAAATTTGAAAGCAACACTAGATATTAAACAGGCAAGGCAAAGCGATATACATTACTCAAAGTTTATTGAAGAAATGGGCGAAAATATCGTCACCGTACATTTATCGGACTATAACGAACAGGGTAAGATGTGTTTACCAGGTAAGGGCATTACCGATTTTAAGGACGTATTTAATAGACTTGCAGACGTCGGGTTTGACGGTTCGCTTATTTTAGAAGTTTACCAAAGTGATTATAAAGAGGAAAAAGAACTTATAGATTGCTTAGATTATATAGGTGAACTTGCGGACAAAGTTTTTAAGTAAATAGGAAAACGGATTAACAATTTTAGTTAATCCGTTTTTTAATCTTCTAAACCTACTAAATAGTCAGTAGAAACATCAAATAGTTTAGATAATTTAATTAAATTTGTAATTGTTGGTTCATTTACACCATTTTCCCAAAAAGATATTATGCCATTACTTACGTTAATCAATTTGGCAAGTTCTGGCTGAGATAAATTTTTTTCAAGCCTTAATGCTTTTAATCTTTCACAAAACAACTTAACCATATTCTTAGTATACTAAAATTTACAACATAAATACTTGACTTCTTAGTAAACTAAGAGTATAATATTTTTATTAAACAAAAAAGGAGAAAGGCAATGAAAAAAATTACAACTACAATTTTAACACTAATAATGTGTATTACGACATTATTTTCTGTTATGGCATGTGCTAACGGCAGTAGATACGAATTAACGTATGTATCAGGATTAGGGGTATCTACTGAATTTTACGAGTATAATTATATTGATTTTAACTTTAAGAATAATACGTATTCGTTAAAAAATAAAGATAAAACATATAATATAACCACGACACAGACGGGAACTTTTATGAAAGATAAATTTGGTGTTGTTAAAATAACTAATAATGAAATTCCTGCAAATAATTACTTTTTATATTACAATGAGAGTATTGTATTTTCAGACGGAGATAATACACTTAGTATATCTGCAAAAATAGAGGGCGTAAATGTTTTAATGGTTTACACTAAGAAATAAACTTAACATTAAAAAGTAAATTTTTCAAAGTAAAAGTAAAGGCTAACGAAATTTTGTTAGCCTTTACTTTATATGCGCATTTATAATAATTGTTCAAGCGTTGGGGTTATGGTGGCGGTTAATACTTCGTAGCCTTTTTCGGTTAAATGTCCGCCGTCCGTTGTGTATTCGCTTTTTATTCCCCCTGTTGATAGGTCGAATAGTGGCGTATATAAGTCCACGAAACAATAGCCGTATTTTGTAGCAAGAAGTTTAATCTTTACGTTGTTATAACTTGCTTTTTGATTGTTTTTTCCCCAAAGATTTCCGCTCATTGAGGTTAAAGAGAGTAAAACGACCTTAGTATTAGGTAGATTTTCTTTTATGCCGATTAAAATATTTTCATAGTTATCGAACATTGTATCAAAATTATTTGCACCGATAAGTATTGTTAAAACCTTGGGTTTAAGGTCGTATGCGGAAACTTGCAAGCGTCTTTCCAAGTCAAAAGTAGTATCCCCACCTATACCACGATTAAGAACAAGGTATTGTGGATAATATTTTGCTACGTCATATCCGTCGGTCAAACTATCACCTAAAAAAGCGACGTCAACTTCATAGTCGGCGTATCTTAAATTTTCTTCCTTATACTGATTGATTTTTGCGGTGCGGTAAATTTCTATTTGCCGTTCCCACTCTTTTTGCTTTTTTACGTCGGGAATGACTTTTATAAACATAAATAGTGATAAAGATAAGAGTATAACCGCTAAAACGATACTTGATATAATTAAAATTTTTCTTTTCATAGTTAGAGTATAGCATAAGGTTTAATTTATGTAAAGTGTTTTACAAAATAGCGAAAATTGAGTGAAAATACTTGTAAAATATTTGAAAATATGTTAATATACTAAGGCTTTGGAGACGTAGCTCAGCTGGTTAGAGCGCTTGCTTGACATGCAAGAGGTCATAGGTTCGAGTCCTACCGCCTCCACCAAATAAAAGAAGGATTGCTATATGCAATCCTTCTTTTATTTGATGGAAGTAATGTTACCGAAATTTATTTTATAATTGCCATTTACAAATAGTATATATTAATATAAGCAATCAATCTTCATAGTTGACAAAATTTTGGCGGTTTGTTATACTGTTATAAATAATCGTGGAGAAACCAAATTGAAAAAGCACGTTAGTTTTATTAGGGCTGACCGAACTATTATTTCCGAAAAGGTAAAAGAAGCATTTTCGTCAGTTATGCCCATAGCTTTAATAGTATTGGCACTCTGTGTTACCATAGCACCGATAGAAAGCGGTGTGTTTTTGGCGTTCATTTTGGGGGTTCTTTTAGTCGTTGTCGGTATGGGTTTTTTCACGCTTGGTGCAGACACTGCCATGACGCCTATTGGTGAATACGTCGGCACGTCTGTAATGCGTACTAAAAGGATATGGATTATTGCTCCAATATGTTTTATCGTGGGTGTAATGATAACCGTATCTGAGCCCGATTTGCAAGTGCTTGCAAATCAACTTTCGAACACAATTAATCCTTGGTTATTGATTATTGCAGTCGGAATAGGCGTTGGTATCTTTTTAGTTATTGCCTTTTTGAGGATAGTATTAAAAATAAAGCTTTCATATTTATTAATGATTTGTTATTTGGGCGTTTTTATATTGTCGTTTTTCGTGCCAAATGCATTTATTCCGCTGGCATTCGATTCTGGAGGTGTAACAACGGGACCTATGAGCGTACCTTTCATTATTGCAATAGGTACTGGCGTGACAGCTATGCGTAGCGATAAAGATGCGGAAACCGACGGGTTTGGTTTGACGGCATTGTGTTCGATTGGACCAATATTATCAGTCATGGTGCTTGGAATAATTTTTCAGCCTGAAAAAATTGAAACGTCATCAAAAGTAATACCTAAAATAGAAAATTCTAAAAATCTTTTACAATTTTATTTAACCGAGCTTCCGCATTATATGAAAGAAGTCGCGCTTGCGCTTTTGCCTATCGTTGCATTCTTTTTTATATTTCAATTAATTGGTCAAAAAGTGCAAAAACAACAAATTATAAGAATATTAGTCGGGGTATTGTATACCTATTTAGGACTTGTAGTATTTTTACTCGGTGTAAACGTGGGATTTTTACCGGTTGGTACTTTCTTAGGAAAAATGATTGGCGGTCTTTCTTATAATTGGGTTATTGTGCCGATAGGTATGCTTGTTGGATTTTTCGTGGTTGCAGCAGAACCTGCCGTACACGTTTTAACTAAACAAGTTTTTGAGATTACATCGGGTGCAATTCCCCAAAAAGCGTTAAGGATAAGCCTTATGTTGGGTGTATCTGTTTCAGTTGGACTTGCTATGCTTAGAATACTTTTAAATATACCCATAATGTATTTTTTAATTCCTGGTTATGCAATTGCATTGATTTTGACGTTTGTGGTGCCAGAGATATTTACAGCGATAGCGTTTGACTCGGGCGGTGTTGCTTCGGGTGCAATGACGGCAAGTTTTTTAATGCCACTTGCACTTGGTGTTTGTGAGGCGGTTGGTGGGAATATAGCAACTGATGGCTTCGGCGTGGTCGCTTTTGTTGCAATGACTCCTCTTATAACTATACAAATTTTAGGTTTGGTATATAAAATCAAGACGCGCGTACTTAAAGAGAAAGAAACTACAAAAGACTCTGCACAAGAGCAGATTATTGAGTAAGGTGAGATTATGTTAGGACTAAAATATCTTATATTAATAACACAAAGGGAATATTCTGAAAAATATTTGGAATTTTTTAATAGACACGGCGTGCACAGGGTGCTTAGCGTACTCTCACACGGCACGGCTACTGAAAAGACGCTAGACTATTTCGGAATAGAAAAAACTGAAAAAATAACCTTTGAAGCTATGATTAGAGAAGAAATAAGGGAACAGCTAGTAAAGGATATGTATCTTGAAATGGATATAGGCTCGGCAAATAACGGAATAGCTGTTTTTGTGCCGATAGACGGAATAGGTGGAAATTCGTCGCTACATTATTTTGTAGGAAACAACCCAATTGAAAAAAAGGAGAAATTAGATATGAGTGAGAGCAAAACCGTATTGATAATTACAGTTGTAGATAAAGGGAATACCGACCTTGTAATGGACGCGGCGCGTTCTGCTGGTGCAAGTGGTGGTACGGTCATTAGGGCAAAAGGGACAGGCGCAGAACTTGCAAAATTCTTCGGAGTGTCAATAAGCGAAGAAAAAGAGATGGTATACATTGTTGCAGACCGCAACGATAGAGATAATATTATGCATGCAATTATGGATAAAGCAGGCAATAATACCGAGGCGCACGGCGTGGTGTTTTCTTTGCCGGTAGACAGTGTTGTTGGTATTAAACGCTTTGAAGATAAAATTTAAGGCTTATTATATAATTTAGTTTATGTATAAAAATCGTAGGCAATTGAGCTTGCGGTTTTTATTTTTCAATTAGTTTTTCTTCGGGTAAAATAGATAAATACTCGTAGAATTTATGTTCGCGTACGGGCATTATGGGGTGGGTAATATCATTAAATAAAAGAACTAAAGCAGGGGAAATATGATTATATCTTTCACAAAAATAATAACCGATTAGTTTATTTTCTCGTAAAAGCCTCTTTATGGTCGCGTGATAATTAAAGTAAGCCATAATAATAGTTTAAGCTTTTGATAAATTTATATGAGATTTAGTTGAGTTAAACTTAATTCTTATGTTATAATAAATATGCAACATTGTTGTTATGTGATAGAATAATTTTTTATCGGGTGATGGACGTGTTAAAAAAGAAAAAAACTATAAAAACAGAAAAAAAATGGTTTTCATTTGTTAAAAGGCTAATGAAAGTAAGGTATAAAGAACCTAAATTCATTTATCTAGGAGAAGAAGTTTCGTCGGGCGCAGTTATCGTCTGTAATCACGAAGGTACGGATTCGCCTATGGCGTGGGAAATGTACAGTGGTAAAAGCGTTTCATTTTGGGGCGCACACGAGATGAATTCTGGACTAAGAAAGATGTATTCTTATCAAAGCAAAGTTTATTTTCACCAAAAGAAAGGAATGAATTTATTTTTAGCGCGCTTGTTTTGTCTAATTGCAAGTCCTTTGACAAATATGTTCTATAAGGGTTTGGATGTCGTTTCTACATACCAAGACGTAAGATTTAAAAAAACTATAAGAGAAAGTGCGGAAAGGATAAAAGCGGGTAGAAATTTGGTGATGTTTCCGGAAAAGTCTGATAACGGCTATCAAGCCACGCTACAAGGCTTTCATAGTGGCGTAGCGCTATTTTTAGAATCGCAAAGAAGAGCGGGGAACGACATTATCGTATATTCAGCCTATTACAATAAAGAAAAGAATATCTGCCTAGTTGGCGAGCCTAAAAAGTATTCTGAAATTATACAAGGTTGCAATAAAAAGGAAGATGTTGCGCAAAAACTGTGCGATGAGTGTAATAATTTAGGAGCGCAGACTTTTTTAATGGAATCATATAGGAATAAAAAATAATTTATTGGTGAGTATTGAGCTTTAGTAAAATATCAAGTTTTACTAGAGCTCTATTAATTTTATTTGCACAATTAATTGAAATTATCAAAAAGTTTTGATATAATTTATGTGCGTATATCTTTAAACATTAAAGGAAAGAAAATGAATTTAATTATAGTTGGTGTCGGGAAGGTCGGCGAAACTTTGGTTCAAAATTTAATTAAAGAAGAGCACGACGTAGTAGTTGTAGATATAGATGCCGTTAGGGTTGGAAACATTGTTAATAGGTTTGACGTAAACGGTGTGTCGGGTAGTGCGATTGAAAGAAACGTGCTTTTATCTGCGGGTGTAAATAAAGCCGATTTTGTTATCGCATGTACTAATAGAGATGAAATGAACGTTCTTTGTTGTGTGCTTGCGAGAAAACTTGGTGCAAAACGCACTATTGCTCGTGTTCGTGATCCAGAGTATTTTAAGGAAATGGACAATATGAAAGAGGACCTGGGGTTGGATTATTTTTTCAACCCTGAACTAAACACGGCGCTAGAAATTGCTCAGGTGTTAAAATTTCCGTCAGCTGTAAACGTGGAAAGTTTTGCGGGTGGACGTGCAAATATGGTTGAATTTTTTATTTCAGAGGACAGCCCTATCGTTGGTAAAACTTTAAGCACTATTGCAAAAGAGTACGGAAACGGCGTATTGATGGGAATGATTGAGCGTGGAAACGACGTTTTAATACCGCATGGAGATTCTGTTATAAAGAAAAATGACGTCATATATATTATCGGGGACGAAACGGAAATTTCTTCGTTTGCAAAGAAGATAAAAACTTATAAACGAAAGGTTAAGACTGCGCTTTTAATAGGTGGCGGTAAAATAGGATATTATCTTGCAAAAGAACTAATTGATGCAAACGTAAACGTTAAAATCATAGAAAGTGACAAGGCAAGGGCGCAGGAATTAAGTGAGGCTTTGCCGTATTGCACGGTTATTTTAGGGGACGGCACGGACGAAGAAATTTTAGAAGAGGAAAATCTAAAAAATATTGATGCGTGCATAACTTTAACGGGAATGGACGAAGAAAACGTTGTAGTTGCTCTTTACGCTATGCAACAAGGGGTGGAAAAAGTGCTGGCAAAGGTTGACCGCCCGTCAGTTTTGGGTATGGTTAAAAAACTCGGCATTGATACGGCTTTCTCTCCAAGACTCGTTATAGCAAATCACATAGTTAGGTTTGTTCGTTCACATCAGTCGGATAATGCAAACAATATAACCACGCTTTATAGACTACACGATAAGGTAGAGGCGATTGAATTTAAAGTTTCAGATACTTTCGTGGGGTTAAATACGCCTATTAAAAATCTAAAAATTAAGCGTGGAATACTTATCGGTGGTATTGTTAGAGATGAAAAATTTATTCTGCCGAGTGGTGATACTAAATTTAGAAAGGGGGATGGGGTAATCGTGGTAACTGCATTAAAGAAAATTACCGCCCTGACTCAAATATTAAAGTAGTATGAATTATAAAATGGTATTTAACACGCTCGGAAAGGTACTTATTATTGAGGCGTTATTATTGATTTTCCCTATGTTTGTGGGCGTTGTTTATAAGGAGAACACTTTTACTTCATTTTTAATACCGATAATAGGTCTTATATTGATAGGAGCGCCTTTGTCTTTGCTTAGAATTAAAAACAAAGCAATTTATGCAAAAGAAGGGTTTGTAATTGTGGCAATTTCCTGGATATTATTGTCGTTAGTTGGGGCAGTTCCTTTTGTAATATCTGGGCAAATACCAAATTATATAGATGCGTTATTTGAAACGATATCGGGCTTTACAACGACGGGGGCAACTATTTTAAAAGACGTTGAAGTATTATCTAAAAGCGCTATGTTTTGGCGTCTTTTCACACATTGGATAGGCGGTATGGGCGTGCTTGTTTTCGTGCTTGCAATTTTACCAGCAGGCTGTTCAGGGGCTATGCACGTTTTCCGTGCGGAATCGCCCGGACCTACCGTAGGTAAATTAGTAAGCAAATTGTCTTACACGGCAAGAATATTATACGCCATATATTTTGTGCTAACTGTTGTTGAAGTAGTTATGCTACTTTTTGGAGGGATGAGCTTTTACGACGCGTTGCTCCATTCATTTTCCACGGCGGGCACGGGTGGTTTTGGTGCATATAACGATAGCGTAGCGCACTTTGATAGCGTTTATATTGAAATGGTCATTGCTGTCTTTATGTTATTATTCGGGGTAAACTTTAACGTTTACTATTTGATTTTAATAGGACAGGTTAAGAATGCATTAAAGAGTGAAGAACTTAAAGCTTACGCAATTATGCTTTTGGTGGCAACACTTTCTATTGCTATCAATATTTTGGGGCAAGTAGAATCGTTTGGTCAAGCTTTGAGATATTCGTTTTTCCAAGTTGCGTCTATTAGTTCAACAACAGGTTTTGTTTCTACGGATTTTGATAAGTGGCCAGCTTTTTCAAAATCTATACTTTTGATACTCACCATGATAGGCGCAAATGCAGGTTCGACTGGTGGCGGTATCAAAGTTTCGAGAATAGTTATTCTTTTTAAGTCATGTTTTAAAGAACTTAAAAGATTGATAAATCCAAGGGCAGTATTAACCATATCGTTTGAAAAACAACCAGTAGATAAAGAAGTGGAAAGAAATATAAGAACGTTTTTTATTCTTTGGATAATTATTACAATAATTTGTACGTTATTGTTATCGTTTGATACCAACGTTAACGACGTAATGAGTAATTTATCGGCAACATTGGCGTGTCTTGGAAACGTGGGGCCTGGTTTTGCATTGGTAGGACCAACGTGCAATTACTCTATTTATGCGCCCTTTTCAAAAATGTTGTTATCTTTTGCAATGTTAGTAGGACGTCTTGAAATATTCCCTATACTCATATTGTTTGCCCCAAGTACTTGGAAACGTGGATAATTTAAATTAAACTTTTGAAAAAGTTTTTAATAGGTAGTAAAGGCTAAAATCGACTTAAAATCATTTGACAATTTTTGCAGGTAAATGTTATACTAAAAGTACTTAAATTGATTTTTATATTTTTTGCAACTGACGGATAAGCGGGTTACCCGCGGGAAGTAAAAAACAATAGTTTTGTCGACCGTCTGGGCAGTTTGTTTTTCAAACTGCCCAAATTTGTTTTCTAGGAGAATTTTATGAAGAAAGTAGCAGTTATAATGGGTAGCGACAGTGACCTCAAAGTCGTTGAAAAAGCTATTACAACTTTAAAAGATTACGGCGTAGAAACCGAAGTGCATATTTATTCAGCGCACCGTACACCGGTGGAGGCAAAAGAATTTACTGCAAGTGCAAGAGATAATGGTATCGGCGTTATAATAGCCGCTGCCGGGAAAGCCGCGCATTTAGCAGGTGCGATTGCTGCAAATACTACTTTGCCTGTTATAGGTATTCCAATAAAAGCGTCTGCGCTTGAGGGGATTGACGCGCTTTTATCTACCGTGCAAATGCCTGCAGGTATTCCGGTTGCTACAGTTGCTATAGACGGGGCGGAAAACGCCGCTCTTCTTGCAATCCAGATTCTGGCTGTTGAAGATAAGGAGCTTGCTGAAAAATTACAATCGGCAAGAAATCAAAAGAAGAGCAAAATTTTAGAAAAAGATAAAGAAATTAACGCCAAGTATAAATAAATTCTTGGCGTTTGGCGGTTGCCGATTTGAAGAGTGAAAAGTAAAACAGTTCACTTTTCTTTGTTTTACGAGATTTTTCGGAGGCTTTATGAAAAAAATTAACGAAGAGTGTGGGGTTTTCGGTGTCTATGCATCGGAAGTTCAAAATTTGGCAAGTATGACTTATTACGGGTTATACGCACTTCAGCATCGAGGACAAGACAGTTGCGGAATCGTTGTCAACGATGGTGGTGTGTTTACTGCAAAGAAAGATACGGGTTTGGTCGGAGACGTGTTTACTAAAGAAACGCTTGCTGAACTTGGTCACGGTAAGATTGCGGTTGGGCACGTGCGCGCGGGGGTAAAGGGCTCGATAAATATATCAAACGCCCAGCCACTCGTCGTCAACCACGTTAAGGGTAGTATGGCTATTTGTTATAATGGAAACATTATTAACAAGAACAAGCTCCGTACCGAGCTGGAACTAGAGGGCTCAATCTTCCATTCAACGGGCGCAACGGAAGTTATTGCTTATGAAATTATAAAGGAAAGACTTAAATCACCATCCATAGAACGCGCTGTTTCTTCAGCAATGAATAAACTTGAAGGTGCATACTGTATAGTCGTTATGTCGCCAACTAAATTGATAGCTGCACGCGACCCGCACGGATTTAGACCGCTTTGTTTCGGGAGGACCGAGGACGGCTCTTACGTTGTTGCTTCAGAAAGTTGTGCGCTTGATTCAGTAGGTGCGAAATTAATCAGAGACGTAAAACCTGGTGAGGTAGTTGTTTTTGACGCAATGGGCGTTAGGTCTATGACCGAACATTGTAATAAAGAAAAGATGTCTTCATGCATATTTGAATTTGTGTATAACGCGCGCCCCGACTCGGTGGTTGACGGATATTCGGTACATGAAGCAAGATTGGAAATGGGTAAATATCTTGCTAGAAAATATCCAGTTAAAGCAGACGTGGTAATAAGCGTTCCTGATTCTGGAAATGATGCCGCGCTGGGATATGCTAGAGAATCGGGCATACCTTACGAGCTCGGTTTTTTGAAAAATAAATATATCGGAAGAACGTTTATTTTCCCCGACCAAAAAGACAGGGAGGACCAAGTTAGAAAAAAACTTAATCCGATAGCGTCTGTGGTTAGAGGAAAGCGCGTGGTTATGGTTGACGACTCTATCGTTAGAGGGACAACCAGTGGTAGGGTTGTTAAGCTTTTACGTGAAGCGGGCGCAACGGAAGTGCACTTTATGGTATCTTCTCCGCCTTTCTTATTTCCTTGCTATTATGGGACGGACATTAAGAGTAAAGACGTGCTTATCGCTAACAACCATAGCGTGGAAGAAATAAAAGAAATGGTTGGCGTGGATAGTTTGGGATATTTAGACCTAGAAGACCTTAAAAAAATTGCTACCTTAAATGGTAAAAACGGATTTTGTTATGCGTGCTTCGATGGGAAATATTCAACGTCTATTCCAACGTCGGAAGAAAAAAATAAATTTGAAACAAAAATCAATATTAATGAAAAAACAAAGCGTCATTAATTATACGAAATAGGAGAAAATTATGGAAAAGAGTTTTAGTGAAAGTTATAAAGCGGCGGGCGTAGATATTACTGCAGGATATAAAGCAGTTGAACTTATGAAAAGTCATATTAAAAGAACCATGACTAAGGGCGTATGCTCAGACATAGGTGGTTTTGGCGGACTATTCGAGCTCGGCAAGGTTAAGAATCCCGTTTTGGTAAGTGGAACTGACGGCGTTGGTACTAAGCTTAAAATTGCGTTTTTAATGGATAAACACAACACTGTAGGTATAGACTGTGTTGCAATGTGTGTCAACGACGTAATTTGTTGCGGTGCTAAACCATTATTTTTCTTAGACTACATAGCGGTGGGGAAGAACGTTCCCGAACGCGTTGCGTCTATCGTTGAAGGTGTTGCTGAGGGTTGTGTTCAAGCGGGCTGTGCTCTTATCGGTGGCGAAACGGCAGAAATGCCCGGCTTTTATCCGGTTGACGAATATGACCTAGCAGGTTTTTCGGTTGGCGTTGTGGATAAAAAGAAAATTTTGAATAACAAGACAATGAAAGAGGGCGACGTTGTTATAGCGCTTCCCTCGACTGGAGTCCACAGTAATGGCTTCTCTCTTGTTAGAAAAGTTTTTGACGTTGAAAAGGCTGACATTAAAATTCCGCTTGAAGCTTTAGGTGGAAAGAGTCTTGGTGAAACTCTTTTGACACCAACTAAGATTTACGTTAAAGCAATATTAGCATTAGTAGAAAAAGTAAAAGTAAAAGCTATTTCTCATATCACGGGGGGTGGGTTTTACGAAAATATTCCTAGAAGTATCCCCGATGGACTCGGTGCAAAAATTGAAAAGAATGCGGTTAAAATTTTACCGGTATTCGATATGCTCGCAAAGACTGGTGGCATTTGTGAAAGAGATATGTTTAATACCTTTAACATGGGTGTTGGTATGAGCGTGGTCGTTTCTAAAGCTGATGCAGATAAGGCAGTTAGTATTTTGCGTGCTAACGGTGAGGGCGCTTATATAATGGGCGAAATCGTTAAGTCTGATAACAAAATTGAAATATGTTAAAAATTATAAATCCGCAACACAAACGGTTGGTTAGTGGTTTTTAAGGAGAAATAATGAAAAAGAATATTAACGTTGCCGTTTTGGTTTCGGGTGGCGGAACTAATTTACAAGCAATAATTGATTTTTCAGCAGAAGGAAAATTAGAAAGCGGAAAAATAGTTAAGGTAATATCAAGTAAAGCGGGGGTGTATGCCCTTACTCGTGCGAGCGAGGCGGAAATTCCCACGGCAGTGGTGGAAAGAAAGGGTAAAACGCAACAAGAGTTTGAAAGCGGAATACTATCTGAGCTTGAAAGTTGTGACGCGCAAGTCATCGTGCTTGCTGGGTTTATGAGTATTTTGTCTAAAAACTTTACCGATAGGTATAAAGACAGAATTATAAACGTTCATCCCGCGCTTATACCGAGTTTTTGCGGTGAGGGATATTACGGACTAAAAGTTCACGAGGCTGCACTTGATTATGGAGTTAAAGTCACGGGCGCAACCGTACATTACGTGAACGAAATTGCAGACGGCGGAAAGATTATTATGCAAAAAGCAGTTAAAGTAAGGGAGAACGATACTCCCGAATCTTTACAAAAAAGGGTTATGCAAGAGGCGGAATGGAAAATTTTGCCCGCATCACTCGAACTTGTATGTAAAAAGTTATTAAAGGAGAATTAAAATGAGCGTAGTTAAAGCACAAACAATGGGTAATTTAATAAATGGCAATCCTTACGTTGGTAGAGGAATTGTTATAGGGAAGAGTGAGGACGGTAAAAGTGCGTGTATCGCTTACTTTATAATGGGTAGAAGCGAGAATAGTCGTAACCGTATTTTCGTTGAACAGGGAAAAGACGTTACTATTTATCCTTTTGACGCGGAAAAGGCGGGCGACCCTACGCTTATTATTTACTCGCCTATAAGGGTTATTGATAATAAGCTTATTGTAACTAACGGAAATCAAACTGACACTATATATGATTTTATAAAGGAAGGTAAATGCTTTAGAAAAGCACTTTCTACCCGTGAGTTTGAGCCGGACGCTCCAAACTATACTCCACGTATTAGCGGTATGGCTACTTTTGAAAATAACGATTTTAAATATTCTATGAGTATTTTAAAGGCGGCGGACGATGAGGGAACTGCTTGTAATAGGTTTACTTTTGATTACGTTTCTTTAAAAGGTATTGGTCATTTTATACATACTTATAAGCACGACGGCAATCCAATTCCTACTTTTGAAGGTGAGCCTGAAAGAGTGCTTCTGCCTAATTCAGCAAAAGAATTGGCTGACGATATATGGGCAAATTTGA
The DNA here is from genome assembly GCA_045579345.1 of Christensenellaceae bacterium. Classification (GTDB taxonomy): domain Bacteria; phylum Bacillota; class Clostridia; order Christensenellales; family Borkfalkiaceae; genus UBA1259. The sequence continues at coordinate 30,906 of JAZNMA010000006.1, forward strand.
ACGAGCAAAATAAAATTTCGTTATACGTTAGATATATAAACTTAGAAAGTGGAAAAGAAGACAATATACTTATAAATAAAAACAAATAAAGGTGCGAAAGATGAAAGAATTTGAACTTAAATATGGTTGTAACCCAAATCAAAAACCAGCAAAAATTTACATGGCGAACGACAAAGAACTTCCGGTTACGATTTTAAACGGCAGACCAGGATATATAAATTTTTTAGACGCGTTTAACTCTTGGCAATTAGTCAAAGAATTAAAAGAAGCAACTGGAAAACCGTGTGCAACTTCCTTTAAGCACGTTAGCCCAGCTGGCGCTGCTGTTGGCGAAAAGCTTTCTGACGTTGAGAAGAAGGCTTGCTTTGTTGAAGATATAGCTGGTTTGGACCAGTCCCCAATTGCTTGTGCATACGCGAGAGCTAGAGGCACGGATAGAATGAGCTCGTTTGGCGATTGGATTGCACTTTCAGACGAGTGTGACGAAATTACTGCTAATATTATCAAACGTGAAGTTTCCGATGGTATAATAGCACCGTCCTATTCAGAAAAAGCACTTGAAATTTTAAAGGCGAAAAGAAACGGAACCTATAACGTGGTTCAAATAGACGCAAATTACATACCCGAAGAAAAAGAAACAAAACAAGTTTTTGGTGTAACTTTCGAACAGGGTAGAAATAATTTTAAGATTGATAGAGATTTGGTTACTAAAGAAATTGTAACAAAAAATAAAAATTTCCCCGAAAGTGCAGTGCAGGATTTAATAGTTGCGTTAATTACGTTAAAGTATACACAATCAAACTCTGTTTGTTTTGCTCATAACGGTCAAGCAATAGGCGTTGGTGCGGGACAACAGTCAAGAATACATTGTACTCGTTTAGCAGGAAGTAAAGCGGATAACTGGTTCTTGCGTCAGAGCGAAAAGGTTCTTTCTTTACCTTTCTTGCCTACGCTTGGTAGACCTGACCGCAACAACGTTATTGACATATATATTTCAGACGAATGTGAAGACCTTTTAGTGGAAGGCGTATGGCAAAAATATTTCTCAGAAAAGCCCACCTTGTTTACTAAAGAGGAAAAAAGAGAAGTTCTATCAAAAATCAGTGGAGTTGCGCTTGGCTCAGACGCATTCTTCCCGTTTAGTGACAATATCGAAAGAGCGGTTAAGAGCGGAGTAAGTTACATTGCTCAACCAGGCGGTTCGGTTAGAGATGATTTAGTAATTGAAGCTTGTGATAGCAACCAAATCGTTATGTCGTTTACGGGAATGAGATTATTCCACCACTAATATTGGAGATAAAAAATGAAAGTTTTAGTAGTAGGTAACGGCGGTAGAGAGCACGCCATAATACAGAGTTTAAAAAAGAGTAAAAAAATTAAAGAAATTTATGCAATAGCGGGTAACGGTGGAATAGCTAACGATGCTATAACCGTGGAAATGGACGTTAAAGCAGTAGACAAGGTTGCAGATTGGGCGGTGGAAAACAAAATTGATTTTGCCGTCGTTGCACCAGACGACCCGTTGGTTTTGGGCGCTGTTAATCTCCTAGAAGAAAAAGGCATACCGTGTTTTGGACCAAGTAGGGAAGCCGCTATCATAGAGGGGAGCAAGATTTTCTCCAAAAATCTTATGAAAAAGTACGGTATTCCAACAGCTAATTATGAAACTTTTTCAGACATGGAGTCGGCTTATCAGTATTTAGAAAAATGCGATATGCCAATCGTTATAAAAGCAGACGGACTTGCTTTGGGCAAGGGCGTAATCATAGCTAACACGCTTGAGGAAGCAAAAGATGCGGTAAAATCCATGATGGAAGATAAAGTATTCGGAGCATCAGGAAGTAACGTCGTTATAGAAGAATTTTTAACGGGGCCAGAAGTTTCAGTACTTTCATTTACCGATGGAAAAACGCTTGTTCCTATGATTTCTTCAATGGACCATAAGCGCGCCCTTGATAATGACGAGGGATTAAATACCGGTGGTATGGGTACGGTTGCGCCTAACCCGTACTACACAGAGAGCGTTGCAAAAGAATGTATGCAAAAAATATTCTTGCCGACTATGGAGGCTATGAATAAAGAAGGAAGAACTTTTAAGGGTTGCTTATATTTTGGACTAATGCTTACGCCAAAAGGACCTAAAGTAATAGAATATAACTGTCGTTTCGGTGACCCTGAAACACAAGTTGTACTCCCTCTACTTAAAACTGACCTTTTTGAAATCATGCAGGCGGTTAGCGAGGAAAGACTTTCAGAAATAAACGTTAAGTTTAAGAAAAAATCTGCTTGTTGCGTTATAATGGCAAGTAAAGGTTATCCTGAAAAGTACGAAAAGGGTTATGAAATAACATTTAAAACGAGTAGGAAAAACGTTTTTGTTGCAGGAGCGAAACTTCATAATAGTAAGCTTTTAACTAACGGTGGAAGAGTTTTAGGTGTTACGGCTGTTTCGTTTAACTTAAAACAAGCAGTACGCAAGGCGTATAGAAAGGTAGAAAAAATAAATTTTGAAAACGCTTACTTTAGAAAAGATATTGGTAAGCGCGCTCTGAAAGCATACGGAGAAAAAAGATAATGGTATATAGAATTTATGTTCAAAAGAAAACTGAATATGCGTTAGAAGCAAACGCATTAAAGAGCGAAATTAAAAATTTCTTAAAAATAAACGGTATAGAAAGCGTTGCCGTTATAAATCGTTACGACGTGGAAGATATTGAAAAAGAATTGTTTGATAAATGCATTAATGCAGTCTTTTCAGAACCACAAATAGACGACACTTATTATTCTTTACCTAAGGCGGATTATATATTTGCGGTTGAACCCTTACCCGGTCAATTCGACCAGCGTGCGGATTCTGCGGCACAATGTATTCAACTTTTTTCGGCGGGCAATCGTCCGGTAGTAAAGACCGCTAAAGTGTACGCAATTTGCGGTAAATTAACTGAAGAAGAACTTTTTGCTATCAAAAAGCACGTAATTAACCCTGTAGAATGTAGGGAAGCAGACCTTGATGAAAAAGATACGCTTGAAATTTCTTATGACCTCCCAGAAACGGTTGAAACACTTAACGGCTTTAACGATTATAATCAAGACGAGTTAAACGTTTTCTTAAAAGAGAAAGGACTTGCAATGGATATTGACGACCTTAAATTCTTGCAAGCATATTTTAAGAAAGAGGGAAGAAATCCCACAATTACGGAAATAAAAATGATTGACACGTATTGGTCAGACCATTGTCGTCATACTACTTTCTTAACAACCATTGAGAGCGTTCAGTTTGAGGACGAACTCGCAGAAAAAATTTATAACGAATATATTCAAACGAGAAAAGAACTTGGTAGAACTAAACCCATTAATTTAATGGACTTAGCGACTATCGCAACTAGATACCACAAGGCTACCGGTGCACTTCCCAAGATTGACGATTCGGAAGAAATTAACGCATGCACCGTTAAAATTAAGGTAAACGTTAACGGCGAACAGCAGGATTGGTTGTTGCTCTTTAAGAACGAAACGCACAACCACCCAACCGAAATTGAGCCGTTCGGTGGCGCGGCGACTTGTATTGGTGGAGCAATCCGCGACCCGCTCTCAGGCAGAAGCTACGTTTATGCAGCTATGCGCGTTACGGGGGCTGGAAATCCATTAAAATCTTTGTCAGAAACTATAAAAGGAAAACTTCCTCAAAGAAAAATCGTTACTACCGCTGCAAGCGGTTACTCATCTTACGGTAACCAAATAGGTCTTGCAACGGGTATAGTTGATGAGATATATCACGAGGGCTACGTCGCTAAGCGTATGGAAATAGGTGCGGTTATTGCGGCAGCTCCTGCTAAAAACGTGCGTCGAGAAGTTCCAGCTAAGGGCGACGTTGTCATACTACTCGGCGGAAGAACGGGTAGAGACGGTTGTGGCGGTGCTACAGGCTCTTCAAAATCACATAACTTAGAATCACTTTCTTCTTGCGGTGCAGAAGTTCAAAAAGGTAATGCACCTGAAGAGAGAAAACTTCAGCGTTTATTTAGAAATGAAGAGGCGTCAAGACTTATTAAGCGTTGTAACGACTTTGGTGCGGGTGGTGTTTCAGTTGCTATCGGTGAACTTGCCGACGGACTTAATATCGACCTAGACAAAGTTCCGAAAAAATACGACGGCTTGGACGGTACTGAACTTGCTATTAGTGAATCGCAAGAAAGAATGGCGGTTGTCGTTGAAGAAAAGGACGCTAAACGTTTTATGGAACTTGCAACTAGCGAAAACTTAGAATCGACCATAGTTGCAACTGTTACCGACGATAATAGACTTAAAATGACCTGGAAAGGTAACACGATTGTAGATATTTCTAGAGATTTCCTTAACTCTAACGGCGCGGAAAAGAAAACGGCTGTTAAAGTTACAAAGCAAGAGATGGATAAAAAGGAAATCCCCACCGAGTTTACTGCTGGAATAAACGCGCTTGCGACCGACCTTAACGTATGTTCAAAGCGTGGTCTTTCAGAGAGATTTGACTCGACCATTGGTGCGGGAACAGTGCTTATGCCATTCGGTGGCAAAAATCAACGTACACCTATTCAAGCAATGGTTAATAAAGTTTCTGTGGAAAATGCAGATACCGATACATGCTCGTTTATGAGTTGGGGATATAACCCGTTTGTCTCTGAAAAGAGTCCGCTTTACGGAGGATATTATGCGGTTATAGAAAGCGTTTGTAAGCTTATTGCAACCGGTGCAACTTTTGACGACACATATCTAACTTTCCAAGAATATTTTGAAAAGCCTAATAAAGACAGTGCGCGTTGGGGTAAACCTTGTTCGGCACTTTTAGGCGCGTTCCGTGCTCAGAAAGAACTTAAGCTTTCTGCTATTGGCGGTAAGGACAGTATGAGTGGTTCGTTTGAAAATATCGACGTTCCACCAACGCTAGTTTCATTTGCTGTAACCACAGATAAGTTGGATAAAGTTATTTCTCCCGAATTTAAAAAGGCAGATAGTAACGTTGTTTTATTAAAGGCGAAAACGACCGCGGATGGGCTTATTGACACGGCTGATTTGATTGAAAACTTCCGCTTGCTTGAAAAATTAAATAGCGAAAAGAAAATTCTTTCTTGCTACACGGTAACCTTTGGCGGTGTTGCAGAAGCTGTTATGAAAATGGCTTTCGGTAATGATATTGGCTTTAAATTTAACGACCTTTCACTCGATGAGATTTTCGGATATAACTATGGTGCTTTTGTAGTAGAATTAGCTGACGGAGCAACGCTTGAAAAGGCGACTCTACTTGGCAAGACGACAAATGCACAATCATTACAATATAAGGGCGAACAAATTATACTTTCTTCTTTATTAAAAGGATACGAGGATAAGCTTGAGAGCGTGTTTAAATGTAATGAAGTTGAAACTTCTAGTGGAGAAATTCCTGAAATTAAATATTCGGTCAACGATTGGAGCTACTCGCCCACAAAGTTTGCTAAACCTAGGGTTTTAGTTCCCGTATTCCCCGGTACTAACTGCGAATACGACACTAAAAAGGCATTTGCCCGTGCGGGTGCAAACGTAGATATTTTCGTTATTAAAAATTTATTTGACGTTAAAGAATCTGTTGAAATTTTTGCAAACAAGATTAAAGAAAGTCAAATTATTTTTGTGCCAGGAGGTTTTTCGGGAGGTGACGAACCGGACGGCTCAGGTAAATTTATAACTGCTTTCTTTAGAAATAAAGCTATTAAAGACGGCGTTACCGAACTGTTAGACGTAAAGCAAGGTCTTATGGGTGGTATATGTAACGGGTTCCAAGCACTTATTAAGTTGGGGCTTGTTCCGTACGGTAGAATAACCGATGAAGTTACGTCCGACATGCCAACGCTTACCTTTAATACTATAGCAAGACACCAGTCGATGCTGGTTAGAACGAGGATTGCGTCTAATAAATCACCGTGGCTTATGGGAATGGAAGTTGGCGACATAGTGACTGTGCCCATTTCGCACGGCGAGGGAAGATTCATTGCTCCAGACGCGGTTATCGGTGAGCTTATCAAAAATGGTCAAGTTGCAACTCAGTACGTTGATTGTTTAGGCAAGCCCACTTACGATATTAAATTTAACCCAAATAATTCTATTTTTGCTATCGAAGGTATTACTTCTCCAGACGGCAGAGTATTTGGTAAAATGGGACACTCTGAAAGAACTGGTAACGGCTTATATAAAAACGTTTTGGGTAATTACGATATTAAGATGTTTGAATCTGCGGTTAAATACTTTAAGTAATTTAGGGGGATAAATATGGGGTACAAAAGCGACATAGAAATTGCCCAAAGCGTTACGCCTGAGCATATATTAGAGATTGCAAAAAGGGCGGGCGTTGAAAATAAATATATCGAACAATACGGCAACTATAAAGCAAAGGTTGATTTGTCTTTGCTTAAAGAAAGTGAAAAGAAGAACGGTAAACTTATTTTGGTTACTGCAATCACGCCTACTCCTGCGGGGGAGGGGAAGACAACGACAACCATAGGACTTGCCGACGGACTAAAAAGAAAAGGTAAAAACGTAGTCGTTGCTCTTCGTGAGCCGTCTTTAGGTCCTGTATTTGGTGTTAAAGGTGGTGCTGCTGGTGGCGGATATGCGCAAGTAATACCCATGGAGGATATAAATCTTCACTTTACGGGCGACTTTCACGCAATTGGTGCTGCAAATAACTTGTTAGCAGCTATGCTTGATAACCATATTTATCAAGGAAATTCATTAAATATAGACCCGAGAAAAATTACTTGGAAAAGATGTGTTGACATGAACGACCGTCAACTCCGTTTTGTTGTAGACGGTCTTGGTGGAAAGGTAAACGGTGTGCCTAGAGAAGATGGCTATGATATTACCGTTGCGTCTGAAATCATGGCGGTACTATGTTTATCTTCATCTATTACCGACTTAAAAAATAGGCTGTCGAATATAATCGTCGGATATACTTACGACGATAAACCTGTAACTGCTGGTCAATTAAACGCACAAGGTGCGATGACTGCGCTTCTTAAGGATGCATTAAAACCAAATTTAGTCCAAACTTTAGAAGGCACTCCTGCGTTCGTGCATGGCGGACCGTTTGCTAATATTGCGCACGGTTGCAATTCGGTTATTGCTACAAAAATGGCGCTTAAGCTGGGTGATTACGCCGTTACCGAAGCGGGCTTTGGTGCGGACTTGGGTGCGGAAAAATTCCTTGATATAAAGTGTCGTTTAGCAGGTTTAAAACCAGATGCAGTTGTTATCGTTGCTACTATTAGAGCGTTGAAAATGCATGGTGGTCTATCTAAAACAGAACTAGGTAGCGAGGACTTGAACGCTCTTGAAAAAGGACTTCCTAATCTTCTTCGTCACGTTCATAATATTAAAGAAGTTTATAAACTCCCATCAGTGGTTGCGGTCAATCGTTTCCCAACGGATACCGACAAGGAAATTGAACTTGTTATAGATAAATGTAAAGAACTCGGCGTAAACGTTGTGCTTTCTACCGTTTGGGCTGATGGCGGTAAGGGCGGAGAAGCACTTGCTGAAGAAGTTGTAAAACTTTGCGAAAATCAAAACGATTTTACTTTTAGTTATGAATCTAATTTATCTATAAAAGAAAAGATTAATAGCGTTGCGACTAAAATTTACGGTGGTGACGGTGTTATTTTTACACCTGAAGCTGAAAAACAAATTTTAACTTTAGAAAAATTAGGCTTTAGCGCAATGCCTGTTTGTATTGCAAAAACGCAGTATTCTTTCTCTGACGACATGACTAAACTTGGCGCGCCTACAGATTTTAAGATTACCGTTCGTTCGTTAAAAGTTTCGGCAGGCGCAGGATTTATCGTTGTTTTGACCGGAAATATTATGACAATGCCGGGACTTCCTAAAGTTCCCGCTGCGGAAAAAATTGACGTGTCCGAAGACGGAATTATTACTGGTCTATTCTAAAAATAATTGAAAAACAAATAATAAAAACACCTGTCATATAGACAGGTGTTTTGTTATTTAGTTTTATGCAATTTTATGCGTATATGCCCGATTTTAGTTATTTTTAATATGGGATACACACTCCTTTTTAAACCTTCTTTCGCGTTTCACCTTCTTTAAGGGTGATTTGCAACTTTTTGTGTTTTTAATTTCCCTTATTAAAATTAACACTCGGGTGCTTTGATATTTCGATTTCGCTGTTCACTGGTCTGCACCTCCTAAGAAAGATTTCCGCTCTTCCCTCTCCTTATCTGTATTTTCATCTAGAGCATAACACAGTATAGACTTTTTGTCAATATTTTTTTAAAAAATTTAGATGATAATATTTTTTAAAAACCTCTTGTCGAAAGTAAATATTTATAGTATAATTAAATTTATGGAGCAAAAATTAAAAGGCTTGATATTCGTAAATCCTTTTTTAGTACCTAAAGAGAGCGTGCATCAAGCACAAAGACTTAAAGAAGAATTTAATAGTTTAGGCGTGGACGTTGAAATTGTTTCCGATGCTAATTTTAGGGTAACGATGGATGGGGATAAAACGCTAATAGATTTAACCGCCACCGATTTTGCGGTATACCTTGATAAAGATAAATATTTATCGCAAATTTTGGAAAAGGGTGGTTTAAGACTTTTTAATCGCCACAGTGCCGTGCGCATTTGTGATGATAAGGCGGAAACGTATATCGCGCTTTCTGGTAATGGAATAAAGTTCCCAAAAACCATTTTTGGCGCACTTTGCTATAAAGCAGACGGTAAGATACAAGAAAAGTGGATAGATAATATTGAAAAAGAACTTTCTTATCCCATAATTATTAAAGAAAGTTTTGGCTCGATGGGAAAGGGCGTTTTTTTAGCGTCAACTAGGGCAGAGCTATTATCAATTATAGAAAAGGTAAAATTAAAACCACATCTTTTTCAAGAATATATCCCTTATAAAAAAGGCGTGGACGTTCGTGTTATTGTTATCGGTGGTAGAGTTGTTGCGTCAATGGAGCGAAGAAATGACGGCGATTTTCGCTCTAACGTTGCACAAGGCGGAACTGGAGAGAAAATTGAAATTTCAGAACCATTTAGAATAGTTGCTGAAAATGTAGCGGCGATTTTAGGACTTGACTATTGCGGTGTGGATTTATTGTACGGAAAAGATGGAGAGCC
>JAZNMA010000007.1:0-1662 GCA_045579345.1 Christensenellaceae bacterium
TTTCAAAAGTAGATTTGATTAGATTAGGATATCAAACGCTAAGAAAAGAATTTGAAGAAAGCAAATAACAGCGGGACATTAGCCTGACGAGAATTGAACCGCAACAAGCCTAAAAAGCGTCTTTTTTGCTCTTTTCGTCGTAATCGTGCTTGAAGTATTTGGATACGTCGGCGCACGCTTGCGCCAAAAATATCTAAAAAATACGTCTTTTTAGGTGCGTAGCAGTTTTAGTGAACGAAAAAATAGATTAGACAAGGAAATGGAGCGCAATCATACCCAAGTATGATAAGCGACATTGACAAAGTATAAGCCTTTTTTCGCCTCTAAAACCTTGTAGGGCTCAACTCCCGTCAGGCTATTTGCTTAATACACCCGTAATGTCGGGAATTAATAAGGAGAAAAATGATTGCATAGGGCATTCGTACTTATCTTTCCGTTAAAAGTGCGGATACACCCTATAAAATAAAAATTAAGGAGAATTGAATTATAAGGAATTAAATTTAAGAGAAGAAAAATTAAATAATGAAGTGGAAAATCAAGGTTGCTACAAAGCCCAAAACGTGGAGAAAATCGACAAGTCAAAAATAAATATGGAGGTGTTAAATAAGATTATCGCGTTTAAGATGTTAGAGATTATGCGTGATAACGAAATAATTGACGAGCGAGAATACGCCAAAATCGAAAAGAAGCGTACTCAGTTTGGGGAAAGTGTAGTAAAGCAAAATAAATTATTCAAAGGAGGAGATTTAACTTGATTGAAAACGGAATGGTAATGCCCACTAACGTTAATTTTAACAGGGCAAGGCAAAGAAGAGTGGTTTTCTACGGACGAGTAAGCACGGAACACGAAGCGCAATTATCGGCGTTAGAAAATCAAATGCAATGGTACGACGACGTGGCGGATAGAAATCCTAATTGGTATGTTATTAAGAAATATATCGACGAAGGGATTACGGGAACGCAAGCGAAAAAGCGACCTGCATTTTTAAGGATGATACAAGACGCTAAACAAAAGAAGTTTGCTTTAATCGTAACGAGAGAAGTGTGTCGTTGTGCAAGAAACACGGTTGATACACTCGTAGTTACGAGAGAATTAAAAGAGTACGGCATTGAAGTCTATTTCGTAGAAGATAATATTTGGACGATGGACGGAGACGGCGAACTAAGGCTTACGATTATGGCAACGCTTGCGCAAGAAGAAAGTAGAAAAATTTCAGAGCGTGTTCGCGCGGGGCAAAAAATCAGTAGAGACAAAGGCGTTTTGTATGGAAGTGGTAATATTCTTGGTTATGATAGGGACAAGGCAAAAGGAACTTACGTAATCAACGAAGAACAAGCCGAAACGGTGCGTATGATTTACGATATGTATTCGGCGGGCAAAGGAATATCTCAAATTCGTGACGAGATGATACGACGTAAAAGAAAAGATAGTTCGGGGTTAGTTAGATGGGAGAACGCGAAAGTATCACGAGTACTACATAACTCAACCTATAAAGGCTATCCTGCGTACTTAAAATCACGAAGAAATAATTTCCTTGACCAAAAAATTATTATAAACCGTGACGAAGACACCTATCTTTACGTAAAAGGCGATTTTGAGCCGATTATATCCGAAGAGCAATGGGATAGATGCAAGCAAATAAGAGAGCAACGTACAAGATA
>JAZNMA010000008.1:0-25433 GCA_045579345.1 Christensenellaceae bacterium
GGTGCAATACGCACACCCTGAACACTCCATGGAGGCGTTCAACGAATTAGTTGATAAAGCCGCAAGCTTAATTGAAAAATTAGGTCTACACTTCCGCGTAAGTAAATTAGCCGCAGGCGACTGCTCTGCATCAATGGCAAGAACTTACGACATTGAAGTTTGGATTCCTAGTATGGGCATTTATAAAGAAGTAAGCTCGGTTTCCAACGCAAACGATTATCAAGCGAGAAGAAACAACACTAAATATCGCGATAGCAAGACTGGTAAGCCCGCTTACTTGCACACTCTTAACGGCTCAGGTCTCGCAACCAGCCGTGTGTTCCCCGCGTTAATCGAACAGTATCAAAACGCTGACGGCTCAATAACCGTTCCCGAAGTTTTAAGACCGTTCATGGGCGGACAAGAAATTATAAAATAAATTATTTAAAATAAGCCACCCCAAAGCAGTTGCTTTGGGGTGGCTTTGATTAAAGATAAAATTATCTTTCTTTGGCTTTTATAGCCGATAAATAACCTAACTTGAACGCGCGAACTTCATACAATTCTTTTTGTTTTAACTCTAATTCGTTGACAGTTTTAAATAATTCCTTTTGCTCTTTTGAAAGTGCTTGTTCAAATTCTAACATTTTACAAATGTATTCAAGATATGCAATTATATGCGGACTATCTTCCTTTCCTTGCAATTCATCATATTCTTCCTCCTTAACCGCATTTCTATAAAATTCTTCAAATATTTTATCCATAAAATTTTTTCCTTTGTGTTAATTTTTTATATTATATATTAGTCATTGCCTAATTGCCAAGATAATTTAGGCATTGCTTAATATTATTATGTTAGATACAAATAATATTGGATATAATATGAATAAAGATAATCTTGATATTTTAATAAGTGAAAAAATTAAAAAAGAAATTTGCTCGTCTATAAAATCTAAAACGCAAATTGCAAATGAAGTAGGCATATCAAAACCAACTCTTTCGCAATATATTTCTGGAAGAAGTCAGCCTACACTTGCAAATTTTGCAAGGCTTTGCGTTGCTTTAGATATTGACCCTGCCGATATTTTATGTACGAACGATAAAGAATTATTTAGCGAATAAAAATCTATGATAACAAATTTAGATATATCTCATAAAATTTCAGACGCGATAAAAACGAGCGGACTTACAAAAACGGAAATTGCAAAAAGAATAGGCGTGCACCATTCTCAAATTTCAAGATATGCAAGTGGGCAAAAATTACCAAGCATTGAGACACTTGCTAATCTTTGTGTCGCATTAGACGTTGACCCTGCCGATATTTTATGTACGAACGATAAAGAATTATTCGATAATTAAAAAACAGCCTGCTTTAGATGCCTCTTCTTTTAGGGATTTTTAGACATTATAAAAGACTAACGATTATTTTTTCGTTAGTCTTTCTTTTTGCTTTATAAAAATATACGGCTTTTCTTGCAAACTATAGTGCGCTATACTTTACAAGTTTTAAGTAAAGTGATATTGTTTGCGTAGCAAAATATCACTGCGATAGCAATATAACTTGCCGTAAGGCAAATATAACTAGTGTGTCAGTAATAATCCATATTGCTGACACACTAATCAAAGCAGGCTGTTTTTATTAGATTATATATTATAAACCAATGAATATTGCCAGCATTAAAAAGCCAATAGATAATGCCATTAAGAGAAGTTGGAATAATATAGTTTTCTTAAACCATTCTGCAAAACTTACGTCTGCTAAGCCTAAGCCCACAAGCAACGTTCCGCAAGTCGGGTATAAAACGTTTGTGTAGCCGTCTGCAAATAAGTAAGTTAAAATTATGACCGTTATGCTTATCCCCTCAATTGGAGCAAGAGTCAGCATTGGAATAATTAAAACGGCTTTTGCAGATGCACTTGGAATGAAAAACTCTATTATAAGCACGAATGCATACAAAATAATTACCGCAATATAAGGTGAAATATTGGTTACCGAATTATAGAAATAGTAGAATATAGTATGTAATATGTTGCCTTGTTGGGCAATATAGGTAATGCCAAACGCTATCATAATTATTACAACCGACGGAAGCACGTCTTTAACGCCATTAATGAAACATTTGCCAAGCTGTTTATAAGAGCCTAATAAAACTCTGCCAATAATGACCGTTCCAACGATAAACGCTACAGCCATAAACACCATTGCAAGAGACCTTAGCGATGCTATTGAAGTAGTTATAATAACCGATAAAAGTGCGATTGAAAAAAGAGCAACAATCATTTTAGCTTTGCGCAAATCCTCAGCGTGCTCTTCATTAGAAACTGTTACAAAAGCTCTAACGTCAAACTTATTTGTCGCTTTCTTTTCGTCACGTTTAGCTAGAAAAATTAAGAATAACGAAGTTATGACGTACATTACGCAAAAGATAATGCATCTATACCACATTCCGTCGGTTACGCTAACTCCCGCGGCAATCGAAGCCGTACCTATAGTCAAGGGGTTTGTAATTGCGGTAGTAAAACCTACGCCCGACGCGATAAGCACGAATGAAATAGCCGTAAAGCGCGACCAATTAAGTGCAGTGCATAGCATAGCAAAGACGGGATATAAAATAAGTAATTGTTCTTGCAGTCCAAAGACGGCGGATAAAAGCATAATAACTGCGGTAATAACCCAAATAGCGATAAATCTCTTAGATTGAAGTTTTAGCATGATTATTCGCACGAGAGAAACAAGCCCACCGCTTTCTTCAAGCACCTTAAACGTCCCGCCAAGCACTAATAAAAGGGCGATAATCATAAGCATATTTGCGTTATTGCTACCTAAGAACAAGGCTTCAAACGGAGCTGTGAGCCAGCGATAAAAGGGAAGCCTAGTGGTGTTTTCATCTCCTACAAGCTGACGGAAAGAATCAAGCACTATTTGCTTATTTAACGAAGCATCAGTAGTATATTCATAAAACGCCTCCCCTATTTTCGAAGCGTCGGTAGTATAGATTGTATATCTGCCCGCTGGTATTATGAAAGTTAAAACCCCAACAGCTATTAAAACAACAAAAAGTATTATAACAACCGTAATAAAACTTTTTAGACCGAACTTGACTTTTACGTCCATTTCTTTTGCTTTACTCATAAATTTCTCCTTTGTTATAATCGTAAACGTCTTGACACGCAGACCGCCACTTTGAGTCGTAAAGATTATGTATTTCTTCGGATGCGAGCGTCCATTTAATTAAACAAATGTCCTTTTTATCTGGGACTATGATATAGTAATCGTTATTATTGTAAAATTCTAAAAATCCGTTTGTTGAAAAGGTAAGTGAATACACTGACTTTGCATCAAAATTAAAATCAACACTTTTTCCGAAAAGCTCTCCATAAAAAGAAAGCCCTCGATTGGTTAAAATTGCTCTTCCAACTGATAAAATCTTTCTGTCGTTAGGTGATTTTCTTAATTTGTCTAGTTTTAGTGTGCAAAGACTCCCGCTTAAAACCATCTTAAAGTCATCATCAATAACTTCTTTTGCGACGCATCTGCGTTGCCACTTATACCACTGGTCAATATCACTAGGGCATCGTGCTAAACTCTGATTGATTAGGTCGTAATATTCATTTACACGCACTTTAAAATCACAGTCCTCGCATATTAATGCATCGTTTTCAACTCTTAAAACATGCTCATTATTACAATTAGGACATTTATAAAGAATTTTATCTAACCCAAACGCGTTTGGTTTTTTTCCTACGTAGCTATTTCGCGCCACTTTATTAAATGCAAAATCATTATAACTGATTTTTTCTAAAAGCATACTGTAAATTTGTTCATTACTAAGGTTTTCAAGCATGTTGGGAGTAAAAAGCAAGCTGTAATTTATGCCTATATAACCCTTTTTGCGGTCAGAACTATATCTGTTCGTTGCTAAATACGCACCGTTTGAACTGCACACTACAATATTTGCTTTGCTATTTTTTATAAACTGTACGGTCGCGGGATTTATTGGATGCGTACTTCCGCTTGTTGATTGAATGCCTTCTGGAAAAAGCCCAATTGCGCCCTTTCGCTTAAGTACTTTTAACATGTTTTTTACACACATAAAATCAGGCTGATATAAATATTTGGATATTACGCCTAACTTAATCATAAGGCGGTAAAGACCCTTTTTAAGAATATTTTGATACCCGCATACTACGTTCACGTCCTTACGCTTAAATCCGTAAATAGTGTAAATAAACTCTAGTCTTGACGCGTGTGAGGATAGCAAAATGGTCGGCTGATTTTTTATCGATTTATGATTGTAATCGTATGTAAATTTCACTTTGTACTTTTTATTAAGAAATCCTAACACCCACATGCCTATGGTCATTAAAAAAGGATTGGGCTTTTTAATTTTTCTACTTATTAATTTTGTCTTTAAGTCTTTCTTCATTTACTTTTTCCTTTCTTTTACCATTTTATATTGTATCGTAAATAAAAAAATTTCGCAACTTTATATCTAAAAAATTAAGGCAAGAGTAAAAAATTACTCTTGCCGTTATTTTCTAAGTGCAATATTTACTTTTATTCTGCCTTTTTTCTTCTTCTAAATATCTGTCGTCGGAATAAAATTATATTCATAGCTATAAAGAATATTGTTATAAGTATTAGCGTCAAAACAGGCTGTTGCGGTGCAAATGACGCAAGTAGCATTATTGGAAAACCAAACGCGATTGCAGGAAAATTTTGATAAACTAAATTATCCGAAGCGGGCGTTTTAAATTCCCCGTCAACCTCCCTAAGTAAAATTATACCCGTGCTTGCAGTCCCTGTTAGCATTCCATAGGTCGCCAAAAATTGTTCCTCCGCGTAACTTTTAAAAAGTGTTTTTGCTACTATTTTCGTGTAAATATAGGTAATCACTAAGCCTACTACGCCTAATATTAATACTATTCCCCAATAATCCTCAAGTAAACTTAGGCGTATTGCGGCGATACCCGAAACCACCATTATGTCGTAGAAAAAGTTGCTCGTTCTACTCATTAAAAAGTTGTTTATGTAATCCTTTTTCATTATGTTTTTCTTTCTGAAAAATTTAATGAGCGTTTTAATTAAGGTCGCACTTAAAACACCTAAAAGAAAGTTGAAACCATAAATAGTAGATTTCATGCCCGGCATCAATAAACCTAAACAGTACATAATTCCAAAAGCTAAAAGATAAGCCCCTGCAACTAAAGCAATTTGGATGGTCATTTTATCAATGCTTCCCTGCATAGGAATTTCATTATCCCCTTCAACCATTTCATTGAAAAGCTCTACTTTATTATTCGGAGTTATTTTGCCTCGCTTTTTTAAAACATTAAGATGAATTACCCCGCCAATACTTGCGCTTAAAAACCCAAGTGCGGCAATGGTTAAGCCGAAATTAGTTCCGCCGTCATAATTATAATACTCACCGTAAATACTTCCGTAATTCATTGCTTGCCCAGTACCTTGTCCGTACCCAAATGGCAATACTAGACCTATAGCAGGGAAAAAGTCAGTCATAACGAGCGACGCGATAATGGTTATCGCTAAACCGAAAATGCCTTGCAAAAGATAGGTAGAAACCGTTGTAACACCCGTATCGAAAATTTCAGCCGTTCTCTTTTTCCCAAGCTTCTTGTCAGAGGTTTTAAACGACGCGGAAATAAATCCAAGCGCCAAACAGTGGTAGGTTATTATTTCTAGAAATTGATAACCGTTTCCGCCAAAGAATATTGTATTAAACAGCAGGACGTCAGAAAAAAGATTATATATTTCTGCCACTAATAAGATTATAATACCACCTAAAACAGAAGTTGGTATTAACGAGTTTCGCAAAAAAGGTATGGCTTTTTTAAGCATGTTTGCAACAAGCAAACTGATTAATAGCACGATTATAATAAATAGTTCTCCCCAAACAGAAAAATCGTAAAAACTAATCATAATCTCTCCTTATTTAATTGATAAGAGTGTAAATACTTTATAGCGTTAAAACGCTTTGAGCCTTTAATTTGCAAAGTTTTATCACTGTCAAGATAAAAATTTATTTTTCTTTTACCCAAAATAGTCACGCCGTAAAGAGTACTAAAATGGAAAAAGCTTTTTTGATTTTTTAATGCAACCATAACTCCGCTTGCGTATCCGAATATATCCGCTTTCCCTAATTTGTGACGCTTTTTTTGATAGATAAGCCTCGCTTTTACCTTTCTATCTAAAAAGAGCACGTCTTGATTTGACTTAACTTCTTTTTCTAGCGCCTCTTTTTGAAGATTGCAATACTCGCCGGTATTTTTCGCGGTAAGCTTTCCATTTATCGGAATTAACTTCAAATCCTCCGAGTATTTAAAGTTAAAATCACAATTTCTACAATAAACTTTGTCTTTATGTGAAACCAAAGTGTTAAAACTACCGCAGTTTTCACAATAATAGAGCGCTCGCTCCAAAAACTGTGCGCGACGACTATACTTAAACTTCACATCCGAACAAAGGTCGTTAGTTAAAAGTGCTGATTTTATCTTGTCTAAAAGTTGTTCTATCGTTAAGTTTTCAATCTCACTTTCGGGAATAACCTCAACTACTCCAGCTTGCATCTTGCCTTTTCTTATCTTGTTCCCCCATCTAGGGTCCGTGCCGTATCCACCGTCAATTTTGTAAAGTACCAGCGGTACCTTGCAAACCTTTAAAAGCTTAGCGGTAGAAATATCTATTTCCCAATTAGTTCCGAAAAGCGTTCTGTTCCCTTCTGGGAAAATAGCCACCGTTCCGCCCTCTTTAAGTACCTTTAAAGTAGTTCTTATCGTGCCAAAATCACTCTTTGATTTACTCTTCGGTATAGGATTAACTAGCCACTTGATAATTTTTGATAAAAACGGAATTGTAAACAAATCGTCACTTGCAATATAGTAAATTGGACGAGAAAAAGAACAGCCTATAATAAACGGGTCCATCGTGGTTGAATGATTACTCATAATAAGTGCGGGCGCGCTAATTTTGTTATTATCCTTTTTAACCGTAAGATTATATTTTAACTTAAAATATAACTTAAAAATCGGGCGCAACAAATTACAGACTAAAACGTGTCTTTTAAGCACCCATTTTTTCGGTTTGTTTTTCACTTTGTTTTTTTCCAATCCGCACCTACCAAAATTTTTCATACTTATTTTACCACTTTTATTCAACAAACACAAATTAAAACAAAAATTTTCTGTCGAATTGTCTTTTTTTCTTTTGTTTCTACGCTTATTGTGTTATAATCGTGATAGTAATCAAAGGAAAAAATATGTTAGTTCCCGTTCTAATATCATCAATTACGGTAGTCATTATGGTTTTAACCGTGTTAATTAAACCGTATATTGAAATTAAAAAATTGAAAATAGGACTTTACTGGGTTGTCTGTTTAATAGGCGCTTTTTTTATGCTCCTATTAAAAGGTATATCTTTAAGCGCCACTTATCAGGGCATAACTGCCGACGTTTCAGTAAATCCTATCAAAATATTACTTTTGTTTTTATCAATGACTCTGCTCTCCGTTTATCTTGGAGACGCAGGCTTTTTCGATTACGTTGCCGATAGAATTTTCCTTAAAACACAGGGCGGAAAACTAAAACTATTCCTTATTTTATACGCCGTCGTTTCAGTTTTAACAATTTTCACTTCAAACGACGTAATAATTTTAACCTTTACTCCGCCAATCTGCATTTTTGCTAAAAAAGCCAAAATCTCGCCACTCCCTTTCCTTTTGGGTGAATTCGTTGCCGCCAACACTTGGAGCATGATTTTTATAATTGGAAACCCCACCAACCTATATCTAGCCGGCTCTTTCGGAATTAGCTTTATGGAATATTTTTCAGTTATGGCAATACCCACCATAGTTGGCTCGCTAACCGCTCTTTTAGTACTTTTAATTATTTTTAGAAAAGACTTAAGCGCACCCATCCCCCCCATAGGACAAATAGATGAATCTGCTTATCACGGTAAAATACCGCATAAGGCTCCGCTAGTCCTGGCAATTGGGCACTTGACTTGCTGTATAATTTTACTTGCCATTTCCGATTTTATAAGCGTTGAAATGTGGATAATATGCGTGCTTTTAGCTCTTTCATTAACAATTTTCGACTTGGTGTACGACTTGGTTGTGGAAAAGACGGCAAAACCCGTCGTCCGCTCTATTAAAAAAGAGCCGTTTGAATTAATACCTTTCGTGCTTTCAATGTTTATTATCGTGTTAGCGTTAAAAGAATGTGGCGCAACACAAAGTTTAAGTTCTTTCTTGGTCACGGGAAACAAAACCGACGGCATCACGATGGGATTTTTATCAGCTTTTTCTTCAAACCTTTTAAATAATATCCCTATGAGCGTACTTTTTGAAAAAATAATTGACGGAAAGAGTATTTACGCCCTTTACGGCGCAGTAGTCGGCTCTAACGTTGGCGCTTTTATCTCACCCGTCGGTGCGCTAGCGGGTATTATGTGGAATAAAATTCTGGCAAGTTATGAAGTTAAACTTTCTTTTTATAAATTTATGCTTTACGGCATCGCCGTTGCACTGCCCACTCTCACTGCTACGCTTTTAACTTTGTTTTTTGTTTTGTAAGGTGATTTTATGATGACGCTTTTACTGCTCGTTATATATTTAATCTTTGTTGGTCTTGGCCTGCCCGATTCGGTTTTAGGCTCGGCTTGGCCTGCAATTTATCTTGACTTGAACGTGCCGATAAGTTGGCAAAGTCTTTTAACTATACTCATTTCTACCGGCACGGTAACTGCTAGCATTTTTTCCGCTAAACTTATTAATAAATTCGGGACGGGATTCTTATCTGCTGTAAGCACTTTTTTAAGCACGCTTTGTCTTTTCGGATTTTCCCTATCATCGTCCTTTTATTTTTTATTATTGCTTTCTTTCCCCTTGGGTGCGGGAGCGGGTGCGATTGACGCCGCGCTAAACAACTACGTTTCCATACATTATTCATCAACAAAAATGAATTTTCTGCACAGTTTTTACGGTGTGGGCGTTGCGCTTAGTCCTTATATTATGTCTTTTGCTCTTTCAATAGATAATAATTGGAGACAAGGCTACAGAATAATTTCCCTGATTTTGCTAGTTATATCTATAATAGCTTTTGCTACCCTTCCGCTTTGGAAAAAGGCTAACTCTTTGCAAAATAAAAAACAAAAGCAAGTGAAAAACAATGAACTTTCTATTTTACAAATTTCTAAAATCCCCTCTATTAAATATGCTTGGGCTTCTTACTTTACCACAGTCGCTTTAGAATTTACTTGCGGTATTTGGGGTTGTACATATTTAGTTTCCTCGGAAAATTTATCCGAATCTTTCTCAGCAAAACTAATCACGCTATACTACATTGGCATAACTTTAGGCAGGTTTTTATCGGGCATCGTTTCAATAAAACTTAAAAATGAAAAAATTGTTACAATCGGTTTTACAATTGTCGGCATTGCAATCGCTATATTGTTACTACCCGTTCCCGCCATAATAAAAGGTATTTCACTTCTTTTAATTGGGCTTGGTAACGGTCCGACTTTCCCAAACTTAACTTATTTGACGCCAAAATTTTTCGGGCAGGAAAATTCGCAAGCAATTACCGGCACTTTCCTTGCTGTCTGCAACGTAGGAATTTTACTGATACCACCACTTTTTGGAATTTTAGCACAAAACTTAACGCTAAAAATCTTTCCAATCTTTAACTGCGTGCTTTACGTGTTAATGGTACTCAGCACTATTTTATACTTGAAAACTGCACACAACAACTTAAAAAAGGATAAATTAGTTGATTTATAGACCAGTATATGTTAAAATTTTACTATTAAAACATTAAAATAAACTTAAAAATCTTTAGTTTAAAGGATTATGAATGAAAAAAATTGCACAATTTTTAAAAGTCAGTCAAAACGAATTCCTAAAAAATGGAACCAAAGAAGAGTTTGATAGCATTATACTCCCTAAAAGAGCCACCGTCGGCAGTGCGGGATATGACTTTTTTGCACCAAAAGAATTTTCACTTTTACCGGGCGAAACGGTTAAAATCGCAACCGGTGTTAGGGTTAAAATTGACGAGGGGTGGGTACTTAAAATTTACCCTAGAAGTAGTTTAGGGTTTAAATACCGCTTAAATTTAAATAATACGGTTGGAATTATTGATAGCGATTATTATTTTGCTGAAAACGAAGGACATATTTTTATAAAAATGACAAATTGTGGCGACGCACCTTTGACCGTCGAAAAAGGCAAAGCCTTTGCGCAGGGCATCTTTTTAGAGTACGGAATCACGGTAGACGATGAGTGTGATTGTTTAAGAGTGGGCGGATTAGGCAGTACGGACAAAAAGTAAACAAGTTAAATAAACGCATATTAAAAGCGGGGTGAAATGAATTTCACCCCGCTTTTGGTTTAAAAACTATTTTAATCTTTTATCTTTGGTACACCGTTTGCTATTTCCCACTCATCATCCCAGTAACACTTAGTTTCACCTTTAAACAATGAGTTCCAACCAGATGGTTTTTTAACTGCTTCGCAAAAAACAGGAAAGCCTATTCCCTCAAACGCATATTCTCTTACATACTTGACGGTATAAGGTATTATTAAATTTTGTATTTTAGAACAATTACCAAATGCCCAAGCTTCAATTTGTTCTACTTTATCTCCTAAAACTACTGTTTTAAGATTTTCACATTCGTAAAATGCACTGCCTCCAATATATTTTACGTTATCTCCTAAAACAACTTTAGTGATATTTTTATTTTTATAAAATGCCCTTTTTTCTATTCCAACCACAGGTATCCCTCTATGTGTTAGCGGGATTACTATTTCAGATAAATCATTCTTTTTAAACGGTATCACACCAGCAACGTAATAACCATCGTCTCCGCTTATGTACAACAATTCTCCTCCCGACACGTTAATGTCGGTTTTAGCAATTTTACCTGCAATTTTAACTGAGTTATCTGTATATACAACCATCAAAATATTTTGTTTATTTATTATTATTGATTCTACTGCTTTTGAATTTATTTGGTTTAACTCTTTTATACTGCCGTAATCATCAATCGTTCCGTCAACTAATTCTATCCAAAACCTGCCATCATCAACGACGCCAAACGATCTAACATAGGCAAGGCCTATTGGTTCTTCAATTTCATAATCTACCCTAATATCGCCAATAGATATAGTTGAAATTTCTATTCCGTCCATATTGAGAGTAATGTATATAACGCCTAATTGTCCAACTTGAATATCTTGTATAAAATAGTAACTGATATTTTGTTTTGCTTCTCCTAAACTAACTTCATATCCGAAATCACCAAATATATCACAAACGGTTTGCAAAGAAATCCCTTCACCCGAATAGTTATTTAAACTTACCTGACAAATGGCACAAACTCCCTGTCTATCGCTTTTATGCGAGCCTTGTTCAACCGTTTGAAAATCAGTTGCTCCACAAGTACAAACACCTTTTATTAACCCTTGCCCCTTACAAGTTGCTTCTATAATCGTTGACCATTCAAAGTTATGAGTATGTGTTTCTTCTTTTTTACCGTCACCACAAATTATACACTCGCCGTCAGAGTTTCTATTATGTCCTTTTGGGTTTATATCTTGTAAAGTTTCTTGACCGCATTCACAAACGCCTTTTTTTATGCCTTTAAATTCGCAAGTCGACTCAAAAATAGTCGTCCACTCAAAGTTGTGAGTATGTGTTTCTTCTTTTTTACCGTCACCACAAATTACACATTCTCCGTCAGCATTCCTGTTATGCCCATTTTTAGGTATAGAAACGTAATCTTTTTTACCGCAAGTACAAATTCGCTCAAGCAGTCCGTCTACCGTACAAGATACATCCCTTACTACGTAATTAGTCCACTCATGTTCGTGATTATCTTTATTAGAATTAGACGAACAGCCCACAAAAAATAAAGTCGCAGTCAATATTCCTGCCAGAATTAAAAGTAAAGTTTTTGTTTTTTTCTGCATAACTCTCTCCTTTTGCGCCTAAAATATATTTGGGCTATTTATAGCCTGCATTGTACCATATATAGCCAACCTTGTCAATAAAAAAGGCTATAATTAGACTATATATTTTAGAGAGGTGCACATGGGGGCGTATAATCAGGTAAAAAACAGAATACTGATTTTGTGTGAACAAAAGAATATGTCCATACACAAACTTGCCATAGAATCGGGGGTTGCCCCGTCCACTATTAAAAATACTCTGTATGGAAAAAGTCAAAATCCGGGGATAGTAACTATAAAAATGCTTTGCGACGGATTTGAGATTACTTTAACTGAATTTTTTAATACTGAAGAGTTTGAAACATTAGAACAAGAAATACAATAAAAGCGGGGTGAAATTATTTTCACCCCGCTTTTGGTTTAATTTTAGATTTTATTGATACTTATAAATTCATTAAGGTATCTATTGCCTGTAAATATCCGTCAAAACCTTGTCCTGCAATTTTTTTAATTGCAATACTAGAAACAAAAGATATTTTTCTAAAATCTTCTCTCTCATCGACGGCGGTTATATGTACTTCAACTGTAGGTATATCCACCGCTTTTAATGCGTCTAAAATTGCGACGCTTGTATGCGTGTATGCACCGGGGTTTATCACTATTCCGTCATATTTATTATAGGCTTTTTGAATTTTTGTTACAATCGCTCCCTCATAGTTAGACTGATAGCAGGTTAGCTTTACTTTCTTTTCTTTAGCATAGCCTTTAACCTTTTTAATAAGCGAGCTGTAGCTTTTATCTCCGTAAAGCTCTTTTTCACGAATGCCCAGCATGTTTAAGTTAGGACCGTTTATTAATAAAATTTTCATAATAAATCAATAACTCCTTTAACAGTATCTTCTAAACTACCACCGTTATCTATAGTAAAATCAGCAAACTCATTATAAAGCTCTTTTCTCTCTTCATATAATTTTTTAACGGCTAAATCATCTTTTGAAAGAGGTCTTCCCGCCTTGTCAAGTTTTTCAATAGGTCTATCTAGATAAAAAATCAATCCGTTTTGTTTAAGATAAAAATAATTCTCTTTTTTCTTAACCGCGCCACCGCCGGTTGAAATAATTTTTCCAGAAAGTTTCCCGACCTCTTTAATAACTTCTGTCTCCATTTTGCGGAAAAACTCTTCGCCATCTTCACTAAAAATTTCTGGAATGGTTTTGCCCGCTTTTTGTTCAATTTTCTCGTCCGTATCGATTTTCTCCATACCTAAAAGCGCAGAAAGATTATTCGCCACCGTGCTCTTTCCTGAGCCGGGCATACCTATAAGCACGATATTTTTAACTTCGCTTTGTAATTTTTTTAAAACAGTTTCTATAATATGGTCATCAAATTTTTTATCTAAAAACAAGTCCATTGCGTATTTTGCTTGCGCAACCAACATGGGCAAACCATTAGAATATTTTATGCCTTTTTCTTTTGCGTTAAAGAGCAATTTGGTTAAAGACGGATTATAAATAACGTCCGCTACTCCTAAAAGATTAGGAAATTTGAAAATATCGATTGGTGAATGGTCGGTTTCAGGATACATTCCTACAGGCGTAGTATTAATTATAACTTGAGTCTCAATAAAGTCGTAGCAATTTTGGTAATTAAATTCCCCGTTTCTTGAAATTACTTTAATAGACTTTGCGTTAAGCCGTTTAGCAACAGCCACAGCCGTATTACTAGTCCCGCCACTGCCAAGTATTAAAACGTGCTTATCTTTAAGGTCTATATCCGCCCTATTTAGCATATATATCATGCCGAAAAAGTCGGTATTATAGCCTTTCGTTTTTCCGTCTTTTTTTACGACTGTGTTGACAGCACCGATGGCTTTCGCGCTCTCGTCAACGACATCAAGATATTTAATTATTTCTTTTTTGTAAGGAATTGTAACGTTAAACCCAGTATACTTTTTATCATTAACGAACTCTTTTAATTGGCAATCATTTAGTTCAACCAAGTCGTAATCGTACTTATTAAACAAGCCGTGTATCTTTTTAGAGTAACTGTGCTTTAGGGTTTTTCCTATAAGCGCGAACTTTTCTTTCATTAAACGTTCTCTCCATATGCGCCTAGGAAGGTAAACTGTTCGGTAGAATTATCTAATTCACTTAAAAGATTTTGAACGCCTTTTTCTCGTATATCACAATTAAAATCAAAATAAAACATAAACTCAAAGCTAGAGCCGACTATCGGACGAGATTCAAGTTTGGTTAAATTTATCCCTAAATTAGCAAACTTTGATAATAATTTGTTTAAGCTTCCCGGTGAGTTCTGTGGGAGTGTGGTCATTATACTTATTTTATTTGCGCCTTGATAAAATTCCATATCTTTAGCAATTAAAATAAATCTCGTGTAATTATTGTCGCTGTCTTGAACGTTAGTTTCTAATAACTTTAATCCGTAAAGGTCTGCACATTCTCTTGAAGAAATGGCTACAAGGTCTTTTCTACCGCTCTCTGCTACAGTTTTCGCCGCCACCGCAGTGTTTGCGCAAGCTGTTATCTTAGCGTTCGGAAACTGTTCAAGATATTTTTTGCATTGCGAAATTGCTTGCTCGTGCGACAAAATTTCTTTTACGTCCTCTTTTTTAGAATCATGATTGGCTACTAAATTGTGACTTATTGGAAAACGAATACTTTTTACTATATAAAATTTATGTTCTTTCATTAGGTCGTAAACTTGATTTACAGAGCCTGCAGAACTATTTTCTATGGGTAAAACACCGTATTTGCAAAAACCTTTTTCAACCGCTTGAAAAACGCCCTCAAAATTCTTAAAGTAACTGACGTCAGCAATCTCAAAAAGGCGTTCAGCGGCAAGTCCTGAATAAGCACCCATAACTCCTTGACAAGCCACCTTTGCTTTGACGGGGAATTTTAATTCACCCTTAGAAAGTGCGCTATTAATGTTGTCACTGATTTCAGAATGATATTCAGCGTTTAGCGTTTGATATGCTCTACTAGTTTCAAATAACGTTTCAAATACTCTTTTTAAGTAGGCTTTCTTGTCGTCATCCACTTTTTCAGTAACTCTTAAAATAATATTTTTTTCTCTTTCAGCGTCGAGTGTCGCTTTCCCACTTTCCTTTTTAGCCTCGCTCACTTTTTCAATAAGCTCCATTCTCTCGCCGTACAGCGTTGCTATTTGGTCGTCAATCTTGTCAATATCTTGTCTTATTTTGCTTAAATCCATTTTTCTACTCCTTATAAACTATCGTAAATCGCTATTGCGGAAATTGCTTCAATCACAGGGACTGCTCTAGGTACGATACACGCGTCGTGCCGTCCTTCTATCTTTATTTTAGTATTCTTTCTATTTACCAAATCAACAGTTTCTTGTTCTTTCCCTATACTTGGCGTAGGTTTTATAACTACCCTAAAAGTAATGGGCATTCCGTTTGCCATGCCTCCGTTTATTCCGCCGTTATGATTGGTTTTTGTCTTGACTTCTTCTCCGTCGTAATATAACGGGTCGTTAAACTGACTTCCGTAGCCTCCCGCAAGGTCAAAGCCTGAACCGAATTCTATCCCTTTAAC
Organism: Christensenellaceae bacterium; assembly: GCA_045579345.1. Classification (GTDB taxonomy): domain Bacteria; phylum Bacillota; class Clostridia; order Christensenellales; family Borkfalkiaceae; genus UBA1259. The sequence goes on from JAZNMA010000008.1 coordinate 15,524, forward strand.
CGCAGGCACTGCAAACGCCAAATGAGAAATAACGCTTTCTAAGCTGTCAAACATGTATTCGCCCGTTCCAACTCCAACCCCAGTGATAACACACTCTATTATACCGCCGACCGAATCTAAATTTTTGCTAGCAGTATCAATTTCTTCGTCCATTTTTTGTCTAACCGACTCGTCGAGCAGAGGAAAATTTATATCTTGAACTGAAAGTTCTTTTAAGTCGGCAGTTAAATCTTTATAACTTTTCCCTTTAACCTTTCCTATTTGGGATATATACGCTTGAATTTTAATGCCTTTTGTTTCTAAAATTTGTTTACAAATTCCACCCGCTATACACATGGGCGCGGTCATTCTGCCCGAAAACTTACCACCGCCACGATAATCAAAATTATCCCCGTATTTTTCATGCGCCACGAAATCTGCATGCGAGGGGCGTGGTTTCTTTTCTGTTTTTAAATAATCCCCACTCCTTTGAGAATTATTTTCTATAACCGCCTTAAATCGACCGCAAAAGCCTTCTTCTAAAAGACCTTGCTCGATTTTAATTTTATCCCCCTCAATACGCTTTGTTGAGTACGCCGTATTTTTTGCGCGACGCCTTTCTAAAAATTCTTGAAGTTTAATAACGTCCACACTCTCTCCGTCAAGCCCGTCAATTATAACGCCAATCTCTTTTGCGTGTGAAGCACCAAAAATCTCTAAACGCAATCTCTTTCCAACAAAAACCGAATATTGTTTATCGCTAACTTTGTTCATTAACTTTCCCCCCGAGCTTAACGAAATCATTAAAAAAAGTAGGATATGATTTTTTCACCGCTTGCGCACCCGTTAATATAGCCTTTCCACTAGCCAAAATGCCAAGAACTGCTGTTGACATTGCAATCCTGTGGTCGTTATAAGAGTCCGCTTTGCCACCTTTAACTTCTCCGCCATATATGGTCAAACTCTTTCCATCGCTTTCAGCTTTTATATTAAAAGCATTAAGCATATTAATTGTAGAAGCTATCCTATCGCTCTCTTTTATTTTTAATCTTTCAACGTTGTTGATTATGGTCTTACCTTTAGCATATGCGCCTAGCACCGATACTATAGGCACTAAATCGGGGCAATCTTTTGCATCAATAATAAATGCTTTAAGCTCGCTTTTGCTAACTGAAACGCAATCTTCATCAATGGTTGTTTTTGCTCCCGCCATTTTTAATATTTCAATTATACGCCTATCTCCTTGTACGCTATTGGGATTTAGTCCTGTTACTGATAAATCGCCGTTGATTGCTCCCGCAACTAAAAAGAACGCTGAGTTAGACCAGTCCCCTTCTGGTAAAATACTCCCAGAATACTTTTGTCCGCCCTCTATTTTATAGCCGTTACTTGTCTTTTGTATTTTTACTCCAAAGCTTTTTAATACTTCTAAAGTAATTTCTACGTACGGAGCGGAAGAAAGCTCGGTCGTAAGTATTATCTCGCTATCACCTTCAAGAATAGGCAGAGCCATAAGCAGTCCTGAAATATACTGACTACTGACGTCCCCGCGAAGCTGATATTCCCCACTAGTTAATTTCCCAGAAATTGAAATAGTTTCGTCCTTTTTAACCGATACACCGTGACTGCGTAAAACGGAAAACAACTCGTCGTTAGGTCTGTCCATGAGTTTTCCGTGCCCTATAAATTCGTAATCCCCACCAATAGCACCTGCAAGGGGTAACAAAAACCTCAAAGTTGAACCCGATTCGCCACAATCTAAAACATTTAAGCCCTTTTTCATTCTTTTTAAGCATTCTTCGGTAACAGTAATATCATTAGAAGTAAAATCTTTGCAACAGGCAGAAGGCAAATTGCCAGCTAAAAAATTACAAATGGCTATCCTATGTGCGTATGATTTGGACGGAATAGCAGAAATTTTACCCCTTAAAAAGGATTTTTCAATTATGTAGTTCAACTTAAATACCCCCAAAGCTGGTCAACGCTTATTTTGTTAAGACTTATCTTGCCCACACCCTTTACCATCACGAGCGTAATATTATCGCCACTTCTTTTTTTGTCGGAAAAAGATGCCGAGCAAATTTCTTTTACAGAATACGGGCATTCGTTTTCACCCACACACTTAAAAATAACCTGCTTGATTTTCTTATATTCATTTTCGCTTACTAATTTATGTTTTAGAGAATTCTCTAAAATTATATTTAGTCCCATACTAACCGCTCTGCCGTGCGCAATGGTGTATCCGCTAAGCTTTTCAATGCCATGAGCAGGAGTGTGCCCTAAATTTAAAAACTTTCTTTGGTTTTTTTCGAACTCGTCTTTCTCAACTATTCGTCTTTTATAGTCCACGCAAAGATAAATTAAATCTTGCATATTATAATTGTCTTTTTCTAAAAGTGAAAAAACCTTTTTATCTAAAATTGCATATTTTGCCACTTCGCCCATGCCGTCAGTTAAAATTTCTTTACTTAAACTTTCTAGCGTATTAGTATCAACCAAAACTAACTCGGGTTGACAGAATGCGCCCACAAGATTTTTTCCGCTTTCTAAGTCAATCGCCGTCTTTCCACCAACCGAAGAATCTATCTGTGCTAAAAGGGTGGTGGGAATCTGAATATATTTAATCCCACGAAGATAGGTTGCGCTTGCAAAGCCCGCCATATCCCCCGTTACTCCGCCACCGAGCGCAACTATAGCGTCCGTTCTGGTAAGCTCGTTTTCTGCTAAAAATTCTAAAATTTGACCATAGGTCTTTAGATTTTTACTCTCCTCGCCGTGCTTAAAAACAAACTTGACTACCTTAAATCCACTTGCTTTTAATGAGTCGCAAACCTCAGTTCCGTACAGTTTATCAACCGTATCGTCAGTTATAACCGCGATTTTACACTCGTTTATAACCTGTTTAACATATTTTCCTACTTGACTTAAAAGCCCACTGCCGATTATAACCTCATAGCTTTTAGACGCCTTTATTTTTATTGTTTTTTGAGCAAGATTATTTTGCATTGTTTCCCTTACTCCTTCTCATTTTTTCAGACATGAGCTTTTTCTCATTACCGTCAGAAAGTAATTTTTTCATTTTAGTTAAGTCTTTATCGCTCAACGCTTGTTTATATTCTTCAAGATTATTAATTATACTCTCTATTTCTTTAACTAAAAAATCGGCATTGTCCACCGTTAATTGCGCCCACATTTCGGGCGAAAGCCTTGCAACCCTAGTCATATCCCTAAAACTGCCCGCCGAAAAGCCCATAAACTGTTCTGCAGTTTGGCTTTTAATATACGCGCTAGAAACAAGATGCGCAAGCTGAGAAGTAAAGGCTATTATCTCGTCGTGTTTTTCCGCAGTAGTAATAGGCACACTGCCAAACCCTAAACGTAACGAATATTCTTTAAGCCAGGATATGGTACGGAGCTGAGCTTTAACAGGCACTAAAATCATACTTGCCTTTTCAAAAAGATTAGCGGTTGAATGGTTAACACCAGAAAACTCTCTGCCCGCCATCGGGTGAGTGCTTATAAACTCCAAGTCTGGATATTTTTCGGATAGTTCTCGCATTTGCTCAACAACCCTACGCTTATTGCCACAGCCGTCTAGCACCAAACAACCTTTTTTAAGTTTAGAACAGTACTCGTTAAGTGCGTTTTCTAAAATTTCTGGATAGAGTGAAAAGAAAACCACGTCCATTTCTTTTACGTTTTCACTATTTAATTCATTGTGGTACGCAGATAAAAGTTTGCCCGCAAGCATTGCTTTTTTATCAACGTCAAAAGCGTAAACTTCATCGTTAGTCTTTTTTACAATAGTTCTCCCCAACGAGCCACCGATTAATCCTAAACCGATAATACCAATTTTCATAATTTTCTCCGCAACAAAAAATTTAACTAATTGTATATTTTATTAACGATTGGAAGCATAGTTTTAACTTTTTCCATAAGCCTCTTAAACTGTACGGGATTAAGGGATTGCGCGCCATCACAAAGTGCGCGTTGCGGGTCGTTATGGACCTCTATTATAAGCCCGTCAGCACCTGCACCGACCGATGCAAGCGACATGGGCTCAACTAACCTTGCGACGCCTGTTGAATGGCTTGGGTCAATAATAATCGGTAGATGGGATTTTTCTTTTAAAACCGGTACTGCTGAAATATCTAAAGTATTTCTCGTCATGGTTTCAAACGTCCTTATTCCTCTTTCGCAAAGGATAACCTCACAATCACCTTCTGCCATAATGTATTCGGCACTCATTAAAAGTTCTTGCAAAGTGTTTGCAAGTCCTCTTTTTAAGAGTATGGGCTTTCCAGTCTTACCGACCTCTTTTAACAATTCAAAGTTTTGCATATTTCTCGCACCGATTTGAATTATATCAACGTCGCTAAATAAATCTAGATGACTTACACTCAATAGCTCTGTAACGATGGGAAGTCCCGTTTCCTTTTTGGCTTTTAATAATAATTCAATGCCCGTGTCTTTAAGACCTTGGAAAGCGTAAGGCGAAGTTCTTGGCTTAAACGCGCCACCGCGTAGCATGGTAGCCCCCGCATCTTTAACAGCTTTTGCCACCTCTATAATTTGCGCCTCTGATTCTACCGAACATGGACCTGCGATTACGGTAAAATTATCTCCGCCGATTCTATGTCCGCCCACTTCAATAACCGAATCCAATGGGTGGAATTTTCTGTTGGCGTTTTTATACGGTTCTTGTACGCGCTGTACTTGTTCGACAATGTCTAGTGAAGAAATGAGGTCGATGTCAATTCTACTAGTATCACCAACTAACCCCAAAACGGTGGAATGTTCACCACGGCTTTCGTGAACGGTAAGCCCTAAATCATTAATCCATTCGACGAGATTTTGATACTGCTTTTCTTCACAATTGTTCTTTACAACGATAATCATAACGACACTTCCTAATAATTTTGTTTTTATTGTATTTAAAAGTATAAAAAGATAAAAAGAAATGGGCTTTGTAATTACTACAAAGCCCTTTTTACTGTTTCAACGCAAAAACAATCCGTATAGTAATTACTAACGCACTATCAAAGACTTGCTATTAAAGTAAAAATAAAAATACGAATTGTTAAATTTCATTTCTTTCTCCTAAAAACATTTTCATTATACGCTTATTAAAAAATCGTGTCAAGTGTTTTTTAGAAAAAATCAAAAATTAAAGAAACTTATAAAAAACTTAAGATTTATCTTGGTTTAAGCTATTAAAAATTGCGCCCGAAACTAAACCAATCATTATAATATACGCCCAAAGCAGAAATACTATAATCCCTGCAAGACTTCCATAGAAAGCGTTATACGAATTAAAAAATCTTAAATATAAGGTAAAGCCTATCGTTCCCAAAACTATTATAAATAAAGAAATGAGCGCACCGATTGCTAAATCGGTAAATTTGAGTTTTACGGGGGATATAAACCTATTTAATACAATAATTAAAAAATAGCAAAAAATTATAAGTATAAAAAGTCCGAGCGATGCGCTAAATAAATGATTTTTATTAAAAACCGACGCTTGATTAATTAAATTACTTCCAAACGCAACTAAAAACGCAACCGCTAAAAAAACTGCAAATAAACAAGCTAATCCAAATATTGCCCAACACCGCCTAAATATTCCGCGTTTAGAGTTTGATTTTGCGCCATAAATATGGTCCCCGTCTTTTGACATTTGATTTAGTAGTGTCGAGCCGGAAAATATTACGGTAAACAAAAAGATTACCGTTGCACCTCTTGACGCTTTTTCAGCGGTAGTGACTATTGCTTGACCAGCCTCACGATATTCATAAGGTAATCTCGAAACAAGTTCCATCGATAAGTCCACCCCGAACACCCCAAAGGCAGTCACCATTAAGAAAGCGAGGGGCAAAACAGAGGTCAAAAAAAAGAACACCCACGCCCCCGCAACGGTAGTAAGCCTCTTGTCTGAAAAGGCACGCAAAAAGTTTTTTACGCTTTTATTAATCATAAAAAAAGTTTGGGCTTTTATAAAATAAATATCCTAAAAAGCCCAAACTTACTATCAAATAACTTTTAACTATTCTTTTTCTTCTTTATAAACCTTAAATAAATATAATAGAAAAGTGAAACGTATAAAACGAATATCGCCACCATAAGTATCATAAAAATAGAAACTTGCAAAATGTGTTGCCACGACCAAGCGCCCTCTGCGCTTCTTAAAAAGCCAAATTGATTATTTAATACTTTACTTAATCCAAAAAACTCTCTCATTTATTTTTCCTTTGTTAATTAATCGTCGCCCTTTTTACAAAAAGAGCGACGATTATACTTTTATTAAATTTTTTGCGAAAAGATTTTAGTATAAATTTCCTTGTACTTGTCTTTATAAAATAAATTTGTTCCGCTAGTTGTGACGGCTGCTGTGCCCGCTGCAACAGACATTCTAAGTAGTTCGTGCATAGGAACGCCTTTAATTAGTCCAACGCAAGCGGCTGCAACCATACAATCCCCTGCACCAACCGTTGAGTTTACCGCAACCGATGCACTCTTGCAAAAATAACTCTCCTTTCCGTCAGTCAAGATTGCTCCATCTGAGCCCAAAGATAAAAGTACGTTTTTTACCCCTTTATCTATGTACTTTTCGCAAGCCTTTAACATATCTTTTAAACTATGAACTGGTGCGCCTGTAAAACTTTCAAGTTCGCGAAGATTTGGTTTTGCCATAAATATTTCTCTGCTCGCTATTGCAGATAACATATTGTTCTTTTCCGTGTCAATTATAACCTTGACGTTTTCTGGAATAACCGACAAAACCTCTCCGTAAAATTCGGATTTTACGCCTTTAGGCAAACTTCCGCTCATTACTGCAATATCGCATTCTTTAGAGAGTTCTTTAACTAAGTTAACGAGTTCTTTTTGTTTTTCCTCGCTGACTGATTCGCCCCTGTCGTTTATTTCAGTGAGCATTGAGCGTTTATCTATAATTTTATAGTTAGTTCTTGCATTTCCTTTATTGTAAACGAATTTATGAGTTACTCCCTCATTTTCTAAAACGTGTTCAAACATTCTGCCGTGGTTATCGAACATAAATCCGGTTGCATAACTTTTTTCGCCAAGCCTTGCAACGCCCATGGCGACGTTTAACGTCTTGCCCGAATAAGTTTCCACCTTGCTGTCTATTCTGTTGAGCATGCCAACGTTCAAACTGTCCAGTTCTATCGTACAGTCAATGCTCGGGTTCGGGCATATTGATAAAACCATTACAAATCATCTCCTTACAGAGTTATTTTTTTGCATCTGCTATAATTTTTTCTTGCGCTTGATAAGGAACGTCCTCATAGCCTAAGAACTGAGAACTGAACTTACCGCGACCTTGAGTCATACTTCTAAGGTCGGTTGCATATTTAAGCATTTCGATAAGCGGTGCTTCTGCTGAAATTTCTTGCAAACCGTCCACCATTTCCATGCCTAGAATTCTACCGCGACGCTTGTTCATATCCCCTAAAATATCGCCCGTGTAATTATCTGGCACAGTGATTTTATACGAATATACAGGCTCTAAAATAACAGGCTGGGCACGGGTTAGCGCATCTTCAAAGGCAAGTTTTGCGGCTGAAACGAAAGCTACTTCCTTGCTGTCTACGGGGTGATATTTGCCGTCGAATAACGTACACTTTAAATCAACCACTGGATAGCCCGCAAGTACGCCCTTTTGGATTGCTTCTCTTAATCCTTTTTCGACCGCAGGAATAAACTGTTTAGGAACAGCACCACCAACAGTTTCATCAACAAATTCGAACATGCCGTCACTTGCGCCCGCTTCAAATCTAATATTAACTACACCGTACTGTCCTGCACCGCCCGTCTGTTTTTTGTGTTTGCCTTCCGCCTCTGCTTTGCCTCTTATAGTTTCCTTAAATGCAACTTTAGGCTCGCTCAATACCGCATCGCAACCGAACTTTGCCTTTAACTTTTTACAGAGTACGTCTAGTTGTGTTTCGCCTTGACCACGAATTACAGTTTCGCCCGTATCCTTATCCTTTTCCACCTTAAACGTCAAATCTTCTTCCGCTAGACGGTTAAGTCCTTGGAAAACCTTATCTTCTTCCCCGCTCTTTGCCGCGCTTATTTTCATGGTAAGCACGGGTGCAGGGAAAGGAATTTCATAATACTTTATCTTAAATGACTCATCACAAAGTGTATCCATAGTATTTGTGTTATTAAGCTTATTAACGGCACCAATATCTCCGGCAACCAACTCGTCAACAACCTCTTGTTTTTTGCCTTTCATTACGTATATAGTGTTAATACGCTCTTTTTCACCGGTAGTTGCGTTATAGACGGTCATTCCGCTCTTTAGAGAGCCTGTAAATACTCTAATCATGTTTAGCTTCCCAACGAACGGGTCTGCCACAGTCTTAAATACTTGACCGGAGAAAGGCTTATTTTCATCACACACTATTGATAAAATATCCCCCGATTCATTAGATGCTAAAACAGGACGTCTTTCTAACGGTGACGGAAGCAAGTCCACGATTTCATACATTAAGTTTATAACGCCCATGTTTTGTGTTGCTGAACCGCCCATTATTGGCACGGTATCGCCCACGTTAAGACCTTGCTTAACACCGGCAACGATTTCGTCGTTTGTAAGCGTTCCTTCTAAAAGATATTTATCAAGTAACGCTTCGCTAGTCTCCGCAGCCGCTTCTATAAGCGCGTCTTTTAATAACGCAACGTCTCCAACCATGTTTTCTGGAACTTCTATTGGATTTCTTCCGCCTTGAGTAAACTCAAAAGCCTTTCCGGAAATTACAGAAACGTAACCTTTCATTTTACCATCGCGTAAAATGGGCAAGTGCGTCGGAGAAATTTTCTTGCCGTATTTTGCCCTAAACGCCTCAACCGTAGCCACGTAATCGGAGTTTTCTTTATCAATGCCGTTTACGAATATCATTAGTGGAATATGACGGCGCAAGCAATAGTCGATTGCTTTTTCCGCACCAACAGCGATACTACCTGTAGCGTCTGCCACTAATACGGCAGAGCCAACTGCACGCATTGCGCTTTCAAATTCGCCCTCAAAATCATAAAAACCGGGCACGTCCACTAAATTAATTTTAACGCCGTCCCAGTAAGTATGTGCACACGCAAGGGATATAGAAATACCCCTTTGCATTTCTTGTTCATCAAAGTCCATTACCGTATTTTTATCGGATGTTTTTCCGAGTCTGTCAATACTTTTACCGTTAAATAAAATCGCCTCGGCAAGAGAAGTCTTGCCCGCTCCGCTATGTCCAATAATAGCAATATTCCTTATATCTTTAGAATTAATTTTACCCATAATTTTTTGTCCCCCTATATTTTGTGGTAAAATCCCCGCGACGCGCGGTTTGTTACATTATAAACCATAACCGCTAATTTTTCAAGAGGGTTTTAAAAATAATTTCCTTTTTTTTGGAATTTTTTCAATTAATAATCGTCCAAGTCTGACAAATCTAAATTAAAACACGAGTCGCTAGATGGCGTTTGCGGACGATTTGGCGGGCACTGTGGCGGACACGGCGGTGGACATGATGGTGGACAACGCGGTGGACATGGCGGTGAACAATCCGAAGCTTTGCTAGGTTTATTATTACCGCTAGAACTATTTAATTTTACGTTGGGCGCTAAGGTGTCGTTGCACTTTAAATCTACTAAAATAACATCGCCACCGATTTTTATAATTTTACTCTCGTCAATATAAACTTCCGTGCGATTAAACCAACAAAACAGCCCTGTTTTTCTACCCGGCACGACAATTCCCACGATAACCCCTTGTGGAAACTTGAATTTCATATCTATAATCCTGCCCAAGCATCTGCCGTCTGAAATGTTTATTACGTCTTTTTTTGCTAAATCTCGATAAGATAATTCCATAATACTAAAATATGCCGTACCACTTTTAAAAATGCAAAAAAATAGC
>JAZNMA010000009.1:0-7454 GCA_045579345.1 Christensenellaceae bacterium
AAGTGCAGCTGCGGTCGGTTCGTTTATAATACGCAAAACGTTAAGTCCTGCAATTTTACCTGCGTCTTTGGTTGCTTGACGTTGGCTATCTGAAAAATATGCGGGAACAGTTATAACTGCGTCGGTTACAGTGCCACCGAGGTATGCTTCCGCATCCTTTTTAAGTTTGGTTAAAACCATTGCAGATATTTCTTGGGGAGTATAATCCTTATTGTCAATACTTACTTTGTAGTTCGAACCCATGTGTCTTTTGATTGATGCAACCGTTCTGTCGGGGTTTGAAACCGCTTGACGCTTTGCAACCTGACCGACAAGTCTTTCACCGTCTTTTTGGAAAGCTACTACAGACGGGGTTGTTCTTGAACCTTCAGCGTTAGCGATAACTACGGGTTCTCCGTTTTCCATAACCGCTACGCAAGAGTTTGTTGTACCTAAGTCAATACCTATTGTTTTCATATCTAAAATCTCCTTATTTTCTATAATTTATTTCACTACGCTAACCTTAGCGTATCTAATAATTTTTTCTTTTTTTCTATATCCTTTTTGGAATACTTGTTTAACAGTGTCGTGTTCTTCGCCCTCTGCTCCCTCAACCTGCATAACCGCTTCAGCCACGTTAGGGTCAAAAACTTCACCGACTGGATTAATTTCTTCAACTTCTAAGCTTTCTAAAGTTTCTTTAAACTTTCTTTGAATTCCACGTATACCCTCTTCGGTATTTTCGTCAAGTCCAAGCGTGAGTGCCCAATCAAGATTATCGCCAACGGGTAGTATTTTTACTATTACACTAGCTACGCCTTCATTGAAAGCGTCGCTCCATAACTTCGCGTTACGCTTTTTATAGTTGTCAAATTCAGCGACGTTACGCATCCACTTATCCTTAAACTCATCCGCTTGCGCTTTTAATGTTTCATTCTCTTTTATAAGATTTTCATTCTCGCTAATTAGAGCTTTTTCTTTCGCGCTTACCTTTTCGGGCTTAGCCGTTGTTTTTTCTTTCTTCTCTTCCATTTCTATCGTCCTTTATTTCTTATTAGTTAAAATATCTTCTAAAATTTTGCCTACGCCTTCCAAAACCGAAACGACCTTTTGATAGTCCATACGAAGTGGTCCAATTACACCGTAAGTTCCTATTTTTACACCGCTTGCAGAGTAAGTTGCAGTAACTAACGAGCAATCTTCAGGAATTTCCTTTCCGTCTTCTCCACCGATTTTAATATTTATTTCTATATTATCGCTCTCAGACGCTAAAAGACCTGCAAGTTTATTTTTGCTAGTAACAACCGATAAAAAGTTTTTCACCTTTTCCGAATCACTATACTCGGGGTTTTTAAGGATTTTTCCTTCACCCTCCATAACCACCTTTCCGTTTCCATTGCTTATATAATCTTCAATTGCGTGCATTACGTTATCAAAAATTTCACGATAAACTGAAAACTCTTCAGCAACAACGTCGCTAAGCTTCATAATCTCGCCAAATTCTTTTCCCACGAACAGTCGGGATATAAGCTCGCTCGCCTCGATTATCTGCGCATCCGTCATCTTTTCAGGTATGTTAATAAATTTGTCCCTTATTAAAGTGTTTTCGGTAACTATTAATAATAAAGCTTGATTTTGCTTATATCTAAATATGTCAATCTTTACGATTTTATCTTTGTCACTATGTGAAGTATAGCCAACCGAAGTGTAATCAGTTAAATCACTTATAACTTTAACGGCGTTTTGAACAACAGCCTCTAAATTATCTGCATGGTCCTTAAATGCAGATTTAATTACCCCAACTTCTTTTGTAGAAAGCTTGCTTTTATCCATTAGCTCAGCAACGTAAAGTTTATAAGCTTCTATCGACGGAACTCTTCCGCTACTTGTATGCAGTTGTGATAAAAATCCCAATTCTTCAAGCTGAGCAAGTTCGCTCCTAACAGTTGCAGAACTAACGTCTTTCATGTGTTTTTCGGTTATACTCTTGCTTGAAACGGGTTGAGCCGTTGAAATATAATCATCAACGACTATTTGTAATATCTTTCTTTTTCTGTCGGAAAGTTTCATTTTTCACCCTTTTAGCACTTGCGTTTGAGTTTTGTTAGCACTCTTTACCCATAACTGCTAACTTTTAAAACAATTTTACAACTATTATGGGTGTTTGTCAAGTGTTTATGCAATAAAATTCTAAAATAAAAAACGGGAGAGAAAAATATTTTGCTCTCCCGAATATTAATTTTATTTATTCAGTTCGTAAAGCGACTACAGGGTCCTGATGCGCAGCTTTTTTCGCGGGAACAAGACCAGAGAGAACGGTTAATCCCACACTTAAAAGCAACATAATTAATGCTGAAGATAGTGGTAAGAGCATTATTGAGAAACCCGCTAAAGATTTAACAATTATATTGACTATAGCTGATAAAAGGTAAGTAAAACCTACGCCAAATAATCCAGAAGCTAATCCTATAATCAGTGTCTCAGCATTGAAAAGGTTAGAAACGTCTCTCTTTCTTCCACCTAATGAACGAATTACACCTATTTCTTTTATTCTTTCAACAACTGAAACGTAAGTTATTATTGCTATCATAACGCAAGAAACAACTAACGACAGCGAAGTAAACGATACCAGCGCAATTGTAACGACGTTAATCATCATATCTATCATTGAAATTATCAAAGATAAAGTGTCTGTATAAGTAATTTCCGAGCGTTCTTCAAAAGTAATCGTCTTATCCCCAATAACAATATCACCCTTCTCATTCCATTTGTCAAGATATTCAGTTACCTTGTCTTTGGTATCAAAATCTGCAGGATATATAGTTATATCATTGCACAGATTTACTCCACCCATTTCTCGAAGAGATATTTTATACATATCACCTACTTGCATCCCCATCATTCCGCCTAACATACTGCTCATGGTATCAAGTTTTCCCACAAATCCAGTAGCGGTTTTAATCTCGGCAACTACATTGTCATTCAAATTATCGTCATAATAATATTCAAAAGTATATGTTATACCGCTATCCATTTCATACGGAGTACCATTATCATTTATTCCGCTAAAATGACCGCTTGTAAATCCGTCAATATAATTTTTGTAGAAAGGATTTTCAGCATTTTCTGGTTTGTTAGCTTCTTCAATGAATTTAACAATTTTACTGTCGCTATTGGTTTCTAGAGCATATTCAACTAATTTATCAGTATAATAAACACCCGTTTGTAAACACCCAAAGTTTATATTTTCTTTGGGCTCTAATATTCCAACAACTTTAAGTTTTAGTTCTCCTTGTTTATTAAAATTCTCGTCTACTTTATAGTTATACGTAAAGGGATTTACGACAGCAGTCATAGAAATATTTTGATTAAAAATAGCGTCATTACCATACCAAGTAAATTCTTTACCCATTAACTCTTGATAAGTAAACTTATTTTTTACCAATTCAGGATTATACCCTTGATTGTCCTCATCAATTCCAAAAGCTATATTTAAAAATTCATCTTGCGTATAATAGCCGAGTTGAGCAAGAGTTAAGTCTGTAAGAGCAGAATCTTTACTAACAACAAGCATAACCTCGTCTTTTTCTGTGGCTAGTCTACCATTTAACACGTTGTATTGAGATTTAATATATTCTTGGTCTGATGGCGCTAATTGAAAAGTATCGCCAAGTGAGGCAATAAGAGATGCTTGCTCTTTATAAACAGTTTCTTTCATTACGTGTGAATATATTGTCTTAATTGCCGAAAGTGACACTGTTTGTTTATATGTATCATTCCCCTTAAACTCTGTGTAAATATTATTTGTTACGTCTAGCCCATAATCAAGTTTTAAAGCTCCATATTCTTTGGGCATATTCAAAACATAATCAACGTAGTCTTGATTTATATCGTTTTCTACAACAAAAGAATTCATAGACTCTATTTGTTCTACTAGATATTCCATCATAGATTCTACGTTTACATACCCTTTTTCTTTAACAAGTGTAACGCTTTGTTCAAAATTCATGCCGTTAATCATAGAATTAAGGTCGTATCCTGTTTCCTGAATAGTGATTGGATTTCCTGAGAGCATATCATCTTGCATATCGTTAATATACGTCCGCACACCGGTAGATACCGCTAGCACCGCAGAAATACCTATTATACCTATTGACCCAGCAATAGATGTAAGCGCAGTTCTCCCGCGTTTAGTGAATAAATTTCTTGCCGACAACTTAAACGCTGTCCACCAGCTCATCTTCGCTTTAATTTTTTTCTTTGGTTTTACGCTAGTAGCTTTTGCCGATTGTTCAAGTTCCTCTCTTTCATCTTCTTCGGTATATGGGTTTGTATCTTCAATAACTTCACCATCGATAAGCCTAATTATTCTCGAAGAATACTGCTCTGCGATATCTGCATTATGGGTTACCATAATAACTAATTTTTCTTTGCTTATCTCTTTTATTAAGTCCATAATTTGGACGCTTGTTTTACTATCCAGTGCGCCGGTCGGCTCGTCTGCAAGTAAAATATCAGGTTCGTTTACTAGTGCTCGCGCAATCGCAACCCTTTGACATTGACCACCAGAAAGTTGGTTAGGTCTTTTATAATATTCGCCTTTAAGACCAACCTTATCTAGTGCTGATTTTGCGCGAAGAGTACGCTCTTCTTTAGAAACACCCGCAATAGTTAGCGCAAGTTCAACGTTACCTAAAACAGTCTGGTGCGGAATTAGGTTATAGCTTTGGAAAACAAAGCCGATTCTGTGGTTACGATAAATATCCCAATCTCTATCGGTAAAATTTTTAGTGCTTTTTCCTGCAATAATTAGGTCGCCTGCAGTATACTTATCAAGCCCGCCTATTATATTAAGCGTGGTCGTTTTTCCGCAACCAGACGGACCTAAAATAGAAACAAATTCGTTTTTTCTAAATCCTATATCGATACCTTTAAGAGCATGCACGTCTCCGCTGGCTACTTTATAAACTTTGGTAATACCTTTTAAATATAGCATATTTTACTCCTTAACTTAAACCACATCTTTCTAATTGTTAGGTTAATAATACTATCACTAACTGAAAAAATCCTTGAAAACCTTTGCGATTTTTAAGGATTTTTGTCGTTATATTACATAATTTCAGTAACGGCGTTTACAAATCCCGTAACGTCGTCAATTGACAACCCTTCTAGCAACCTTGCTTGCTCGTAAAGCACGGTTGCGTATGTTTTTAGGCGGTCTTTATCGTTATCGAATAAATTTTTAAGTGAATTTAAAACTTTATGAGTCGCACTTATTTCAAGCACTTTTTCCGCGCGAACTTTTCCGTCCGCGTTTGGCATTGAGTTAAACACTTTTTCCATCTCGATAGAAACGTCGCCACCTGCGGTTAAACAAACGGGATAGTTTACTAGTTTAGAAGTAAGTCTAACTTCTTTGACCTTATCGCCTAGACATTCTTTGATTATAGTAAGCATTCCCTTTAACTCTTCGCTCTTTTGTTCGAGCTCTTTCTTCTCTAACTCAGTATCAAGTGAAAAATCGCTGTCTGTAACAGATTTGAATTTCTTACCTTCATAATCAATTAAAATCTTCGCAACGAATTCGTCTACACCGTCCTTAAAGAAAAGTATTTCATAGCCTTTATCTCTTGCCTTTTCAATCTGAGGTAGGTCCTTTATCTTTTCGTAACTTTCTCCGCACGCATAATAAATATCGTTTTGTCCTTCTTGCATTTCTTTTACATACTCAGAAAGTGTAACGAGTTTTTCCTTTTTACTCGAATAGAACATAAGGAAATCTTTTAATTTATCTTTATTCATGCCAAAGCCCGCATATACGCCAAACTTAATGGAAAGTCCAAACTCGGCAAAGAGTTTTTCATAATTTTCTCTATCGTCCTCCATCATCTTTTTAAGTTCAGACGATATTTTCTTTTCCAAGCCGTTAGCAATAGCTTTAACTTGCCTATCTTGTTGTAAAATTTCACGAGAAATATTAAGGTTAAGGTCAGATGAATCCACAATACCTTTAACAAACCCAAAGTAATCGGGAATAAGCTCTTCGCACTTTTCCATAATCATAACGCCGTTGCAATAAAGTTTAACGCCTTTTTTATAATCTTTTGAATAATAATCATAAGGCGCACGAGCGGGAACGAATAAAAGAGTATCGTAGTTTACAGCACCTTCAATTTTAGCATAAACACTCTTTAGTGGGTCTTGATAGTCGTGGAATTCATTTTTATAGAATTCTTTTAAGTTTTCTTCATTAACTTCAGACTTTGGTTTTTTCCAAAGCGGAACCATACTATTTAACGTTTCAAGTTCAAAAACTTGTTCGTATTCAGGCTTATCGTCAGGAGTGCCCTCTTTCTTTTTAGAATGAGGCATGAGCATCATTATAGGATACCTTATGTAGTCCGAATATTCTTTTATTAACGCACTGATTTTATACTCTCCTAAAAAGTCAGAATATTTAAAATCGTCATTATCAGCCTTTAAATAAAGCACGATTTTAGTACCAATGTTTTCTTTATCTGTTTCTGATATGGTATAACCTTCTGCACCTTTGCTTTCCCACTTAAACGCTTTGTCGCCTCCATAAGCCTTTGTGTATACCTCAAGCTTGTCTGCAACCATAAATGCCGAGTAAAAACCTACCCCGAATTGTCCGATTAGTTCATTTTCAGTTTGTCCTGCATTTTCCTTCTTAAAAGCAAGCGTACCAGACTCGGCAATCGTACCTAAATTCTTCTCTAAGTCTTTATCGGTCATCCCAATACCGTTGTCTTCAATGACGATAATTCTTTCTTCTTTATTTAAAGTTATCTCTATCTTAAAATCCGAATTAACTTTAGTGTCGGTTAAAGATATGAATTTAAGTTTATCTATTGCGTCGCTCGCGTTAGAAATGAGTTCTCTTAAAAAAATCTCCTTGTTCGTATATATAGAGTTTACCATTAAATCTAGTATTCTTTTTGATTCGGTCTTAAATTGTTTCATATTATCATCTCCATATTTATTTAGCACTCTCTTAGCATAAGTGCTAAAATATATTATAATCACTATGAAATAAATGTCAACTTATTTTAATAATTATTTATAAATTTAAAAAATTTCCGACACTAGGATTATCTAGCATCGGAATAAACTTTACAATTAAATTATTCTATTTCAATATGTTTTTTTGGCAATTCCTTTTTATCTTTTTTAGGAATAACAAGTGAGAGCGTGCCGTTATTATATTTTGCTTTAATATCTTCTTCTGCTACCGCGTCACCCACGTAAAAACTTCTTGAACAAGAAAAATTTCTCTCTCTTCTAACAAAGTTTTCATTATCTTCTTTTTCTTCCCTTCTAGCTTCTAAAGTAAGGTATCCGTTATTTAATGACAGCGCAATATCCTTTTTATCAAACCCCGGCATATCCACCATTAACTCATACTCGTTTTCCTTTTCTTTAATATCTGTTTTCATTGAACATTCTCTAACGCC
>JAZNMA010000010.1:0-6554 GCA_045579345.1 Christensenellaceae bacterium
GCTAGGCTCGCACAAACAACCATATCTCAAGTTGCGTTTTAAGGGCTTAGTTGCGAGCAAGACAAGGCAAACGAAAAGCACCGACAGGCGTGTACTTTTCGTACATAACTGTTGGTGCTTTGATAATTAAATTAACTTTTAATAAGTTGTATTTTAAGTGGTTTATATCAAGCAAGACAAGGCTCGTGAAGTGTTTGGGGTAAGACTAACCGTCTGGTTGTCGCAGTCCAAACACGAAACAGTAACGCAGTATTGCGACGATAGAAACCGCTTAAAAATTAGACGTTGCCTTGTGCCTTCATAGCCTCTGCAACCTTTATAAAGCCTGCAATGTTTGCACCTGCCATGTAGTTGCCGGGCATGCCGTATTCTTTGGAAGCTTCATCACATGCTTTGAAGATTGACTTCATGATGTTATGGAGTTTTTCGTCAACCTCTTCAAACGACCAAGAAAGTCTAATTGAGTTTTGGCTCATCTCCAAACCGCTGGTAGCAACGCCACCTGCGTTTGCAGCCTTTGCGGGTCCGTAAAGTAGACCATTTGTTAAATATGTATCAATTGCCTCAGGTGTAGACGGCATATTTGCGCCTTCTGAAACAACTTTACAGCCATTTTTAACGAGAATTTTTGCGCTTTCACCGTCGATTTCGTTTTGGGTTGCGCAAGGAAGAGCGATGTCGCAAGGAATTGTCCATATTCCTTTACAGCCTTCGTGATATTCTGCGTTAGGTCTATAATTTAGATATTCTTTTATTCTCTTTCTTTCAACTTCTTTTATTTGTTTAACTGCTTTAAGGTCGATACCGTCTTTATCATAAATATAACCGTTACTATCGGACATAGCAACTACTTTTGCACCGTATTCAGTAGCCTTTTCGCAAGCGTATATTGCAACGTTGCCTGAGCCTGAAACTAAAACAGTTTTACCTTCGAACGAAGTGCCGTTTGCTTGTAGCATTTCGTTAGTAAAGTAGCAAAGTCCATATCCGGTTGCTTCCTTTCTAGCGAGAGACCCGCCGTAGTTTAAGCCTTTTCCAGTAAGAACGCCCACCCATTCGTTTCTTATTCTCTTATACTGACCGAACATATAACCAACTTCTCTTGCGCCCGTACCGATGTCGCCAGCAGGAACGTCTAAGTCTGCACCGATATGACGGCAAAGTTCGGTCATAAAGCTTTGACAGAAGTTCATAATTTCATTATCAGACTTGCCCTTAGGGTCAAAGTCTGAACCACCCTTACCGCCACCCATGGGGAGAGTTGTCAAGCTGTTTTTGAACACTTGTTCAAAGCCCAAGAATTTTATAATACCGATATTAACAGACGGGTGAAGTCTGATACCGCCTTTATATGGACCTATCGCTGAGTTGTATTGAACTCTAAAGCCTCTGTTTACGTGGGGTTTGCCGTTGTCGTCAACCCACGGTACTCTAAAGATGATTTGTCTTTCAGGTTCTACTATTCTTTCCAAAACACCTGCATCAACAAGGTCTTGCCTTTTTTCGATAACCGGTTCTAAAGTCGAAAATACTTCGGTCACAGCCTGAATAAATTCGGGCTCACCGGGGTTTCTCTTTTCCGTTCTTTGTAAAAGGTCAAGAAGATAAGCATTTTTAATTGCCATTTTTGTTTCCTCCAATATTTTGTCGTCATAATTTTATTTAGGTAAATTATACTACATTTATTAAAAATACGCTATCGTTTTTTTATAATATTTTTTTATGTTAATTAAAAATATCGGTTATCTTTCCATAACCGATACTTATATTAAAAGCATTGTTGTAAATCTATAAATACGGCAAACATTAAAATCAGTACGAATCCGACTGTATGAATGAGCCCTTCAACGCGCCTGCTTATCGGCTTTTTGCGTATTCCCTCTATCGCGGTAAATACTACCCTACAGCCGTCTAGTGCGGGTATTGGCAAGAGATTGAACACTGCTAGGTTTACGCCTATAAAGGAGGCAATATTTAAAAGATTTCTTATCCCGCCGATTTTAACCGCGTTTGCGGTAACTGAAATGGTCGTCACCGTTCCGCCAATCGAACTGATGCCAAGCGCTCCCGTTATAAGCTGACCTAACACCATAAAGATTGACACTGCAAGCTTAAAAGAGTACTCGAAACTCATAGCAATCGTCTTAAAAAATCCCATTCTAAGTCCCGTCGTTGCTAGTCCCATTGCGGTTAGATTCCCCTGTTCGTCCGTTACGTATTTAATTCCTAAAGCTTTTAGAAGCCGAACGTTGTCCTCAAGATTTGCAAAATTCGTGTTCTCGCGGAGTTTTACGTTAATTTGAACGTCCTTACCCGCACGACGCACGGTAAACGGTATTAATTCGCCTTGCTCTTTATCTTTAACCGCATTCATTAGGTCGGTGGTTAGATACACGTTTTGCCCGTTTGCCTTTATAATCACGTCACGGTTTTGAAAACTTTGTTCTGACGTATAAACGGGAGTAGCATCTTCCACAGCGTACGTCATAAGCGCGTTTTGTCCGTATACGCCAAACATTATCACTATTATTAGCAGTGCTAAAAGATAATTCATCAACGCTCCAGAGATTAAAACTATTATTCTCTGCCAAGGCTTTTTGTTGTTAAAAGCGGTGGGGTCGTCACTTTCAGCGTCTTCACCTTTAAAAGCACAAAATCCTCCTATTGGCAAAAGACGGACGGAAAACACTTCCCCGTCCTTTTTCTTTCTGCTAAATATTTTAGGGCCGAAACCAATTGCAAATTCTTCTATTCCAAACCCCAATATTTTGCCGGAAATATAATGCCCTAACTCGTGCACGGTAATCATAACTAGAAGCACAAACACCGCAAGTGCAATATATCCAACGTAACTCAACGCTTCCCCAAAAGAAGCCAATAACAATAAATTCATTATACTCCAAATAAATCGCTTACGTATTTTCTAGCAAATGCGTCCGCCTCTTTTATATCGTCTAAACGCACGTGATGTCCGCCGTCAAAAGACTGCACTGCACCGTAAATCGACTTATATATATCTTTATACGAAATTTTACCTTTTAAGAACAACTCAACCGCTATTTCGTTTGCGCCGTTTGCAACCGCAGGGAACAATCCGCCCTCTTTTGCAACTTCTAAAATTAAATTAAAGCACGGAAACCGCTCGTGGTCAATTTCTTCAAAGGTTAATTTCTTAAGCGAAGCAAAATCCAGTGGCTTTATACCCGTATCCACTCTTTCGGGATAGGTAAGTGCAAGCTGAATAGGTAACTCCATCGACGGATAACTCATTTGTGCTAAAATTGCACCGTCGTTAAACTCTACCATAGAATGTATGATACTTTCCCGATGAATTATAACGTCTATTTTGTCAAATGTTGTATTATAAAGCCATTTTGCTTCGATTACTTCAAAAGCTTTGTTAATTAGCGTTGCGCAGTCCACTGTAATCTTTGCGCCCATATTCCAGTTCGGGTGCTTTAATGCCTCTTTAGCCGTTACGCTATCAAGTTCTTTTTTTGTTAAATCACGGAACGCTCCTCCGCTTGCCGTTAAAATTATCTTAGAAAACGGTGTGCTAAAATCAAAGCCCATAGCTTGCCAAACAGCTGAATGTTCACTGTCAATCGGCATGATTTTAACACCTTTTTCTCTGGCTTTTTCCATTACTAGCTCACCGCCCACTACTAGGCTTTCTTTATTGGCTAGCGCAATGTCTTTCTCTTTTTCAATTGCGTCTAAAACTGCTAAAATCCCCTTAAAGCCCACTAGTGCAACGACAACGACGTCTGCTTGCTCTATTATTGCCTCTTTAAACGCATCTTCGCCAAAATAGAATTCCGTTCCTTTTGCTTTTTCAAAAACAGAAATATTTTGGCACGCCAAAGTTGCAACAGACGGCTTAAATTCTTCCACCTGTGATAAAAACTCGCCGGCGTTAGAACCTGCGGCGAGTGAAACAATCTTAAATTTATCAGGATGACGGCGAACGACCGACAAGGTTTGTTTGCCAATTGAACCCGTGCTACCTATCAATGCAATTTTTTTCATATTTCTCCAATTACACTATTAAAAACGCCAAGTAGATGAACACGACTACAAATGACGTTCCGTCTATCCTATCCATAACACCGCCGTGTCCCGGTAAAATTTTACCCATATCTTTAATCCCGACACGACGCTTTATATAACTTTCAAACAAGTCGCCAAAAATATTGACTATACTTGCTACTAAACCTATAAGCAAAAAGAATAAAATAGGTGAGAAAAAATTTATTACAGGCGTAAAGATTAAATACACCAAAAGTGCGCCTAACGCTCCGCCAACCGTACCACCAATCGCTCCCGACCAAGTTTTTTTCGGACTTAATCTGGGACATAATTTTTTACCACCGATTAAACTGCCCACAAGATATGCAAACGTATCTGATAATGGTGAAACGACGAATGATAATAATAAAATTATAAAGCCGTGCTCGCTGTCGTTTGCAAGTAGCATAAACAACAATAATAAAGAGGGATACAATAAAGGTAACAACCAAGCTAGCGTACGCCCATAAGCGTTTTTAACAATAAGTGCATATAGCAAGGTAATTACTAAACACATTAAAATTACAAGAGCGACTAAAATCCATCCGAAATTGGGCAAAAGTAGATATTCAGTTATGCAATATACGGGTACGCACAAAATTGCTTGAACAATTGCTAAAATTTTTAAGAATTTTGGCAGATAGTCTTTCAAAGCGTTGATAACTTCAATCGTGCCCGAAATGATTAAAAAGTAAGTCAGAATATGAAACAAGCGCGCGTCCACTAATTCACGGAAAAGAAAAAACGCTGTAAGTACTGCAACATAGCAAGCACCGGTAATTGTTCTTTTAAGCATTATTCACCCCACCGAAACGGCGTTTGCGACGAGAAAAATCTTCGAGGGCATTTTCCAATGCACTCTCATTAAAATCCGGCCATAAAACGTCGGTAAAATATAGTTCACTATACGCACCTTGAAAGAGCAAGAAGTTTGAAATGCGGTACTCTCCGCCCGTTCTTATTATGAGGTCGGGCTCACCGAAAGGAGCGGTGTATAGATTATTTAATATGCTGTCAACCGTAACCTCTTCTCCCCTTTTTATAAGGTTATTCACCGCGCGGACGATTTCCTGCCTACCACCATAATTTATAGCAATATTTAAGGTAAAGGCTGAGTTGTCTTTAGATAAATTCTCACACTCGTCAATAGCTTTAACTAAATCCTCACTAAGTTCTTCTCTGCTTCCTGATACAACCAAGCGAACGTCTTTTTTAGTAAACTTCTTAGCAAACTTAGTTAAGTAAGTTTTTAAAAGGCGCATCAATTCCGCCACTTCCTTTTCTGGTCTAGACCAGTTTTCCGAAGAAAATGCGTACAAAGTAAGTGTCTTGACGCCGAGTTTAAAAGCGTGCGTAGCAATCTTTTCTACGTTTTTTGAGCCCTCAACGTGTCCTTTAGAACGCTCTTTCCCGCGCGCGGTCGCCCAACGCCCGTTCCCGTCCATTATTATGGCGACGTGATTTGGAATTTTCCTCTCTTCCATTATACCGATAAAACGTCCTTTTCTTTGTCGGCACAGAGTTTTTCTATTTTTTCAATAGCTTCGGAAATAACCTTGTCAACGTCCTTTTCACACACGGCATGTTCATCCTCAGAAATTTCCTTATTATTCTTCATTTTCTTTAGTGCATCCATTCCGTCACGACGTACGTTACGAACTGCAACCTTGCTGTCCTCTGCCATTTTCTTTATCTGTTTAACAAGCTCTTTTCTTCTCTCTTCAGTAAGTGCAGGGAAAACTAAACGAATAACTTTACCGTCGTTTACAGGCGTTATTCCTAAGTTTTCAGCAAGAAGTTGCTTTTCGATTACTTTAAGCATGCTAGCATCCCACGGTGCGATAACCAAACATCTACCCTCTGTTACAGATAAGTTTCCAACTTGGTTTATAGGCGTAGGCGTGCCGTAGTAATCAACTAAAACTTTATCCAAAATGTGCGGATTTGCTCTGCCCGCACGAATAGTAATGTATTCACTATTTAATACCGAAATGGTTTTATCAGTCTTTTCCATAACTTCCATCATTATCATTTCAAATTGTTCATTCTCTATTGCCATAGTAATTCTCCTCTATCGAATTAATTATTTTTAATTTTTGTTTTTAGTTTTAATCTAAGATTGCGTAAAGAAAATTTTTAATTTTAATCAGGGAAGGTTTAATGCGAGCAAGACAAATATAGATATGCAGGCAAGAGTTTACATCTTGTCAAATATCTATAAAAGTATTGCGAAGTAGAAAACGTTAACTGATATTAAAAATTTTATTGGAGTAATCTATTTAATCAGTGTGCCAATCTTTTCGCCCGAAACCGCACGCATAAGTGCATTTTCTTCAAAAAGACCAAACGCTAAAACGTGAATGTTGTTTTCCATGCAAATAGTGATAGCTGTAGTATCCATAGCTTTTAAGCCTTGTGCAATAAATTCTTTATAAGAAACGTTTTCGAGTTTTTTAGCGTTTGGATTTGTTTTCGGGTCAGAATCG
>JAZNMA010000011.1:0-11474 GCA_045579345.1 Christensenellaceae bacterium
TTAATTTTCTTGCAAAAAATCCTTAAAAGTAAGGGGTGAAAAGGACAATGGGCAGAGCAAGAAAAATTTTAGATTTAAATAACAGGCATTTTACTAAGGCGGAGATTGACGAAAGAAGAGCTACAGAATCCTCTTTTAAAAGTGGACGCGATCAACTTTTGCCGCCTGAATTTTTATCCGAACGGGCTAAGGCGGAGTTTAACCGCATAATCAATATTGCTTATTGGATTGATAATCTTGACCGTAACGATTTGATTTTATATTGTTTCTACTGGGATAAAGCACTTGGTGTGGTCGAATCAAAGGTATATGATGATTCGGACAATAATCCATTACGACGTGCGATTAAAGATTATCACGCCGAAATGCGAGCAATATCGCTTAAGTTAGGATTGTCGGCGATTGACAGATTGAAACTAGTTGCGCCGAAAAAAGAAAAGCCCGTCAATAAATTCAATGAATTTTTGAATTAGAGTTAATTTTTTCTGTCTTTGATTTTATTTTTTGCCAATTTAATTTTGTAGCGCATTCATGCGAACAACAAACTTGCTTGCTACTGGCGGAGCGAACAGTAAAAGTTTTATTGCAATATGGACACGTTCTTGTTGTGGGTGTTGCTTTTTTTCTACCAGTAACCTTAGCAGCACAATTTTTGGAACAATATGTTTGTTTTTTTGAGGGGCTAATTAACCTAAAGCTTTTTCCGCATATAGGACAGATTTTTTCAACTGATGGCTTTCTTTTTGAACGTATTTTTGAAGCACAGGTGGGCGAACAGCAATTTACTTCATAGCTTGGAAATTTTAATTCAAATTCTTTGCCGCAAACAGGGCAAATTTTTTTGACGCGTCCCTTTTGATTATGAAGGTTACAATGCTCTGCCATTGACATCATTTGTAAATTTGAAATATCATTATTGGCTTTATTCTCGTCAATATGATGGATACAATGACTTTCGGGGATTTCACCATGATAATATTGCCAAACATCGCGATGAAGTGGAATGTATCTACGGTAATGACCATTGGAATCCTTAAAGTAAATATTTGAATTAAAACGCTGGTGTTTATCGTCAACAATTTCAACGGTAGGCGGGTCGGTTAAATCTTTTTCCAAAAGGTTAATGCGGTGGAGTTCAAATTCGTTTTCGGCAAGCGATTTCAATTCGGCGATAAGGCTTGCAACTTTTTCTTTGTCTTTCAAAATAATCAATCCTTTCATTGACTTTAACCTGCGGGGTTGATAAAATAAAGACGTAGAAACCCCGAAGGTTGATTGTTACTTGGCAGTTCAATTATACCAGAGGGATTTTTACGTTTCAAGAATATTTTTCCGCATAAGGCGGTTTTTTTAGTTAGGGGGTGATTAAAACAGATAGGACAACAGCTTATGCAAAGCTCATAGTTGACGGCGGCAAAATTTGCGGCAGGAGTGAATTTTTAGCCTGTAAAAGACATTTAGACGATATGCAACGAAAAGATTTTGAATATATCTTCGACGTTGACATTGCCGAACGTCACATTGAACTTGCAAACAAACTTACAATCGGTGAGGGTACAAGTCCGCGTAAACTTTCAACACGCGGCTTTCAAAACTTCATTATCGGAAATATTTTCGGTTGGAGAAAGAAACGCTCAAAGACGCGCAGGTATCGTGAAGCTTATATTCAAATGGCGAGGCAAAACGGAAAAAGTTTTATTGCAGGAGCAATGGCTAATGATTTTTGCACTTTCAGCGGGTATCGTTACGGCAGAATACTTTGCGCGGCTACCAAGCAAGAACAGGCAAATATCGTATGGGACGAAGTAGACAAATTTATAGAATCAGACAAGCAATTATCGGAATTGTACAAAGTGCGAAAGTATGATCGTACAATTACGTCACTTGTCACGGGTACAACGATTAAAGCAATCGGGCGCGATACAAAGACTGCCGATGGTTTTCGGTCAATATTAAGTATTGTTGATGAGTACCATGCCCACCCTACAAATCAGCTTATAAAGTTATTAAACGACGGGCAGATAAATGTTGACGATGCTTTGACGCTGGTTATAACCACTGCAGGTTTTAATTTAAATTCTCCCTGTTACGAACATTATCAATTTTGCAAAAAAGTCTTAAGCGGCGCGATTGAAAAGGAAAGTTTATTTGTCTACATTACAGAAATGAATGAGGACGACGATGTTTGGTTACCTGAAAATTGGGCAAAGGCGAATCCACTTTTATTGTGGAATGAGGACGATACTCTAAACAAAAATATGATAGCGCGAATGGCAGAAAAAGCTATTGACGCAAAAGAAAAACAGGGAAACGAACTTGTAAATTTCTTGACTAAGTCTTTAAATCAATGGGTAACGTCCGGCGGCAGTTCGTATATTGACGCTGAAAAATGGCGCGGTTGCGGTTGCGATTTAAAGCTTGATGATATGTTTGGCAGGGAATGTTATCTCGGTATTGACTTATCAAGCGGCGGCGATTTGACATCAATAGCACTTGTCTTTCCACCACTTGATAATGATGACAAAGTTTATATTTGGTCACATAGTTATTTGCCGGAACTTCGACTTGAAGAACACGAAAAAACAGATGATGTACCATATAGACTTTGGGCGACTGCCGGGCAGTTGACGCTAACAAGCGGAATGTACGGCATAAAACTTGATTTACAATCAGTAATATCAACGTTGCAAGACGTGATTGCAAAATATGATTTGAAGGTTATCGGTGTCGGGTATGATCCACATAACGCAAGCGGTTTTCTGGCAGACCTTGAATCTACATTGCCTAATGTAGATTTAACAGAAATTCCTCAATCTGCGCGCAGTTTAAATGACGCGACACAAGATTTTAAATTGTCGGTAGAGGCAGGGATTGTTCGCTATGATAAACATAACGCGCTTTTAAGTTGGTCAATGGTAAATGCGATAACGAGCGCCCCCAATTCTTTCGGTGAAATTAAAATTGATAAGATGACGCAAGCTAACAGAATTGACGCGGTAGACGCTATAATTGACGCTTGGAAACTTTATTTGAGCGACAAAAATAATCGAAAGACGGAAGGCGAAGATGCCTTAGCCGCTTGGCTTGGCGCTATCGACAGAGCTAAAATTTAATACTGTTTAAGCACTTGTCAAAATGCAGGTGCTTTTTTATTGGAGAACAAATATGGCGGCTATTTTAGGAACAATAATCATAAGCGTGTGCGTCTTTTGCATTTTTCAAATTATAGGCGATGATAACAGCGATGACGAGCGATATTGAAATGATAGACAAGATATATAATGAAGATTGTTTAGAGGGAATGAAAAGGATACCCGACGGCGTAGTAGATTTTGTTTTGACGGACTTGCCTTTTGGAATTATTGATTGTGGCTGGGATAAAAAAATTAATCTCGAAAAATTTTGGATTGAAGTCAAGCGAATAATAAAGCCGCAGTCAAGCGCGGCGATGTTTGCAAGCGGAAAATTTTCTTACGAGCTTGTAAATTCCAATTATGATTGGTATAAATACAAATGGATTTGGATTAAAAATAATTCAACTTGTTTTGTACACGCTAAAAATCAGCCAATGCACAAATACGAAGAAATTTTGATTTTCTCCAACGGCGTCATTAATCACGAATCTTTGTCACCAAAAACGCGAATGAAATATTTTCCGCAGGGTGTCTATAATATTAAACAGACCAAAAAAAAAAACATCACGCGGTCGATTAGTAGACGGGGGGGGGGGGGGCAAAATGTGAAGGACTAACGCGCTTTAATGCCAGAAATAAATTTGGCGGAGCATACGGCGCAAGACCTTCTCAAAAAGAAATTTATACGTCGACAAAAGAAGGTTATCCTTCAGACGTTTTGTTTTTCGATGTGGTAAATATAAATCACAAATTAAATACTTCGCAGAAACCGACAGACTTGTTAGAGTATCTGATAAAGACGTATACTAACGAAGGAGAATTGGTGTTAGACGCAACAATAGGGTCGGGTAGTACAGCGGTAGCGGCGATAAATACAGGCAGGCACTTTATAGGATTTGAGACGGAGAAAAAATTCTTTGACATAGCGAATGAAAGAATAGCGAAGGCGCAGGCAGAAAAAGCTGGGCGTCTTTTTTAGTTGGTGATAAAAATGGAAATTTCAAAAGAAGAAATACTGACAAAGTTATTTCAAATCGAGGCGTATTTGGATATATTCGGCGCGAAAATGATAGACGAAGGACAAAAAGAACAGGCGGCTTTTATTGCTAAAGTTTATCAAACTGTAGATGAAACAATTAGGTTTATAGCCGGAAACACGGCGTCGGACGGTGAAGTTTTAAAGCCTGATGTTGTAGACAAGCCTTGCGGGAGGATAGATACAAAATTTGAGAAATTTACTGCGACGGGTGCAATAGAGGCAGGATTAATTGAGGCAGTTCAACGCGGCGATTGCGTAGTTAATGGCCGTTATCGCTTATCTAAAGACGGCTATTTGGAGCTTGGTCAAAAGAATTTTGTGTTTATCGATAAAAGCGGGGGACTGCGCGTAGGTAGGTTTGCTGATAGATATCAGCTTATGAATTTCTGCAAAGAGTTTACAGCTTATGAATCTCTGCGAAGAGTTTACAGCTTATGAATTTCTGCGAAGAGTTTAGTAAATTGCACGGCATTGATGACGCTGAAGGCGTTGACTATATTGCCAATGAGGAAAAATAAATGAATCGTGAAAAATTTGAGAAAACAAAAAATCAGCTTTTATCTTTGCTGATAGCGCAAGGAAAATTTAACCGAATTGATTGTTTAGACTTGGATCACGGCTTAACCGCGAGACCTGAAAATTTTTCGGAGATTTTTCCTTCTCTTCCCCAAGATATTGCGGTACAAATTGGAACAATCGCAAATGAACTTTTGGACAAAAAAATAATAGACGTGGCAGGAGAACTGCTCAACGCGACATATGAAACAGATTTTTGAAAGTACTTGATTCAGAAAGGTGGTGATGATATGTGCAGTGGTTAGAAAAATTAAAAAGTAAAATAAAATCAGTTCGTAAGGCGTGGAACAGTTCAAGCGACGATACAATAACAATGTCGAGAATAATAGAATTGTTCAGCAGTTCCCAATCAGCGGAAATGGGAAGTGACTTGGGCGAAATTACTTTCTTCGTCTGCTTGAAAGTTTTGTCGGAAAGCATTGGCAAAATTCCTTGCTACCTTATGGATAACGACAAAAGACGAATCACGAATCACGATACAACTTGGTTTTTAAATGTTCAACCCAATATGTTCATGACGCCATCTCAATTTTTTACCTTGCTTGAATTTAATCGTAATTATTTTGGAAATGCCTATGCGTACATTGCCAAAACTCCTTACGGCAGTTTGGAAGGTTTGTACCCGTTAGATTCAAGGCGCGTCAGTATTTGGGTAAACAATTCTGCAAGATTTACCGATTGGTCGTACTACTATCAATATACAGATGATAAGACGGGGAAGACATATTATCTGAATCCTGCGGAAGTATTACATTTTAAATCGTGGATATTGGACGACAGCAATTTACTTGGGCGTTCGGTTCGCGAGATATTAGCTACAAGTTTTACCGGTGCTAAGGCAAGTACAAAGTTTTTAAACGAGCTTTACAGCAAAGGGCTTGTGGCGTCGGCATTTGTCAAATACACAGGTGATTTAAAGCGTGAAAGTCAAGACCGAATACTTGATGAAATTATAAGACAATCAAACGAAAAAGGACGCCGATTATTCACATTGCCTATTGGCTTTGACGTACAAAAATTAGATTTAAAATTGACGGACAGTCAATTTTTCGAGTTGAAAAAATATTCGGCGTTACAAGTAGCGGCGGCATTCGGCGTTAATCCTACTCAACTTAACGATTTAACAAAATCTTCCTACGCTTCGGAAGCCGCGCAACAAGTTGCGTTTTTGTCCAGCACACTGCTTTATATCATCACGAATTACGAGCAAGAATTAAACCGAAAACTTTTAGTACGTAAAGAAATATTAGACGGATTGCATTATAAGTTCAATGTGTCGGTACTCCTTCGCACTAACCCTGAAGTTCAAGCCGACATCATTCAGAAACTTGTTCAAAATTCGGTTTACTCAATAAACGAGGCACGCGCACTTTTAGATAAAAGCCCATGCGAAAACGGGGATACCCGAATCGTTAATGGCAGTTTTGTCAGTCTTGAAAATATTGGTATGGCTTATGAAGGCGGTGATAAAAATGTTGACAATAAAAAATAAAGCTGATATTGCAGAAATTTTTTTAAGCGGAGATATTGTAGACGACGATGAAGGCAGTTGGATAGCTGATATGCGCGAAGGTAATTCTACCGGTTACGAGTTTCCACAAAAACTGCGCGAACAGTTAAACGCTATCGGTAAAGATACTCCGCTTGAAATACACATAAATAGTAGCGGCGGTTCTGTATTTGCGGGTGTTGCTATGGCTAACTTCATTGCCAATCACAAAGGTAAGACAACCTGCATTGTTGACGGAGTAGCTGCAAGTATAGCAAGCCATATTTTTTTCAGCGCGAATGTTTGTAAAATGCCAAGCAACGGCTACTTGATGATACACCGTCCTTTTGCCAATCTTCAAGGTAATGCGGAAGAATTGAGAAAAGCCGCTGATATTCTAGATACTTTGCAGGCGGGAATTGAAACGACTTACATTAACAAAGTCCGTGACGGAGTAAGCGCAGATACCGTTCACGAAATGGTGAATGCCACAACGTGGTTTACGGGCATAGAAGCGGCAGATAAATTCAAGATAGATTTGTTGCCGCCGGTAAAAACACTTAACGCCGTAGGTAATGTAGATAAATTAAAAGCGATGGGAGTAAAAATTCCTCAATCGCTTATTTTTTTGGAAAAATCTGCGCGCAGTGATGAAGAGAATAAAATAAAAAATATTTTGGATAGAGTAGAAAGGCTGATGATAAAATGAAAAAAAGTGACGAACTCAAATTGGAGATAAAAGCCAAACGCGAAGAAGTAGAAAAATTTCAGCAGGAAGGCGAAATGGCAAAAGCGGTAAAGGCGGCAGAAGAACTTAACGCTATGGCGGACAATCTGCAAATCGTATTGGCGAAAGAGAAAACAGACTTTGAAAACTTTATTCAGAATGCTCAACCTTTAGCGTCTGCTCCTGCTATGGACAAAACTAAAATTTATAATCGCGCTTTTAATAAATTGTTGTTTAATCGTCTGCGCGATGATCCTAAACCGCTTACAGATGAAGAACGCGCAACCTATTACAACGTGACGGGTAGTCCCGGTGCGCCGGGGCAAATTGAATCGGTAGATACGCGCGGCGGCGTTTTGGTTAGCCCCGAACAGATTAATACTTTACAGGAATTTAGACAAAGTTACGTTGCCTTGAAGGATTATGTTTCCGTCGTTAGCACGAATACCACTTCAGGACGCTGGCCCATAATGCCGGTACAAAATTTGACTTTTGAACCGTTTGTTGAAATGACAGATGTCGCAGAAACTGACGTATCTTTCACGGAAGCCACTTATACTATTGCTGATTACGGTTTGATTATCCCGATTTCCAATCAGTTAATAGACGACGCCGATATTGATATTATCAGCGTAATTGGCAGACAGCTTGCAGAGGCGTCCGTGAAAACCGAAAATCAGAAAATCCTTGAACCGCTGAATACTTTAATTACAGGCGATACTGCCACAGGAATAACCGCCGCCACTACCATTTCAACCTATAAAGCTTTGAATACTGCAATTTTCAAAACGCTTGACGGCGTGTATGAACCTGCAAGTAAAATCTACGTCAATCAAGATACTTTCCTTTGGTTAGCTAACCTTGACGACGGACAAAACAGACCATTATTCCAGCCCGACGTTGCAGAACCTAATAAATATCGTTTCAGAGGAAAAGAAGTTGTAGTCATACCAAATACGACACTTCCAAATACGACAAGCGGCAATGATACTTATGCACCAATTTTGGTCGGAGATATGAAGTCTTACTTAACTTTCTTTGAGCGCAAAGGGCTTGAATTGTCTGCAAGCCGCGAATATTTGTGGCGTAAATATGCCTACGCGCTTATGGGTATTATTCGTTTTGGTGTTGTCGTTACCGATCCTTATTCTATGGTTGCGTTGAAAGTAAAATTGTAGACCTAGACAAGGTATATATTATGGTTACTTTGGAACAATTTAAAAACTATATGCGCATAGATGTTGACTGGGAAGATGATTTGTTGCAACAGTTTTTAGATACGGCAAAAGATTATTTGTCGGGGGCTATTTCAAACTACCAAGAATATTACTCTAACTATTCAGAGTTTGCGTCTAAAGCTGATATGCTGACAATGATTATTGCCGCCGAATATTATCAAAATAGAGATAACTCCCCGCACGGCTTAAGTTATACTATCCAGTCAATGATGACGCAGTTGCAATGTTTTGTTGCAAATTAGAAATGAGTTGGGCATTATGGTTTATGATATTCATTTTGATTCTTTCACTAAGATTAACGAAGCATCCGGCACTGTGCAAAACATTGGCGAATATCCAATAGAAATGTCGGAAACGCCAACATTTAACAACGGCATTGTGATTCTACCTAATCAAAAAAATACGTTTAGCGGCACAGATATTTATCTGCGTTGCACAGAAGAAGGTTTTAAATCGGAAGTTCGCGTAGTCCCTTTTATTGTTGATGTGAAAGGGGGTGATAGTTCAAGCGCGATTGGAAGTGACAGCGACGCTTTTAAGGCGGTTTCTTTTGTCGACAATACGCTTAATTTCTTTACGTCAAGTGATACCGATACTGCGCAGGCGGCGGCTAGCATAGATATTCCCGCTGAACAATTTCTTGACGCCGCGTCAACGTCTTTTGTTCCCAATTTTATCTTTTCTGCGATTTTGTATGAAGGCGCTGCTAATCCCAATCTGGACGGCAAGCCCGTTTTAGTTTTGGCTATTAAATCTAAAAATAATGACGGCATTTTGTTTGATATTTCATACAAGTTTTTGGATTTATCGTCTTTGCTCGATTCTTACATTGCCTCCGACACTTCCGTTGTTATCAGTGATTACAAAGTTAAAGTCAATATTTCATCTGACAATGGAAATTTCTTACGTCTTAAATCTAATGGTTTATTCGCAGACGGTATGACCGATACCGCCACTTCCACTTCCAACGGTTTAATGTCCGCCACTGATAAAGTCAAGTTGGACGGCGTTGACACCGATACTTACGCAACTAAAACTGATTTAACCGACTATGTTCAAAAAGACGGCAACAAAGGTTTATCGACCAATGACTTCACAACCGCCGATAAAACTAAACTTGACGGCGTCGACACTGATTCTTACGTTATGAAAGTTAGCGGCAAAGGTTTATCGACCAATGACTTCACGACCGCCGAAAAGAATAAACTTACTAACATTGCCGATTCCGCGCAGGTAAACGTTATTGAATCAGTTAAGGTAAACAATACCGCCCTTGCCATTTCCAATAAAGCCGTCAATATCGACTTGGCTAATTCCTCTGTTAAAAGCGCCGCTTCTTTAAATTCTGCTAAAAGTTTGAAGGTTAATTTAGCTTCTTCCAACGCTCAAACTTTCGACGGCTCGGACAATGCAACCGTTATCGGCGTCGGCGGTATTTTACCCACCACTTACGGCGGCACGGGTAATTCAAATGGTACTGTTAGCGGCGCTGCTCAACTTAACACTTCACAAAACTTTATCACTAACCTTGCAAGCACTGTTGCAGGTAGTTTTAACGGTACGGCTAGTGTTTCTTCCGGCGTCACAGGTACTTTGCCTGTTGCCAATGGCGGCACTGGGCAAAATAATTTAAATAACGTCACTGTCGGCGGTGCCAATCGTGACGGTGAAGGCAACGTTATCACCGTCACTTACGCTACTATGTCTGATTTATACAAAATTAGTCGTGCTGTACGTTTCGGTTACCGTATCAAACAATCTGAATCTAACCCTTCCTCCCG
Organism: Christensenellaceae bacterium; assembly: GCA_045579345.1. Lineage (GTDB taxonomy): Bacteria > Bacillota > Clostridia > Christensenellales > Borkfalkiaceae > UBA1259. The sequence continues at coordinate 9,985 of JAZNMA010000011.1, forward strand.
TGTTGAATATCTTTACGATACAGTCGGCATGACGCCTGCTTCTATGAATTTTTCTTCCGGCGTTTTCAATTACGGCTCGTGGAAAGATGTGTGGTTCGTTCGTGATAATAAACCTTGCATGCTTAAGTCTTACGGCTCGGTTGACTATTACCTTGACCCCAACGATTACACTAAGAAAGCGGACGGCTCTGCATCCGACGTTGCGGACACTTCTTACGACGGCAACGCTATGGCGCAATTCCCTCTTTGCTGGATTAAACGCTATACCGAAGGCGATTATCTCTACGAAATTGTTTCTAATGTCCAATACGACGAGGATTATCACGCCTACGCTCACACTGACGCAGACGGTAATATTAAAAATTATTTTTACCGTTCTCTTTTCGCCGCATCCAACGATTCTTCTAAGCTTCGTTCCATTAAAGGTCAAACTCACTATCAATTTCCTTCTTCTGTTGCTGACCTTGTCAATTCCGCCGCCGCTAATGGTGACGGCTGGTTTATCGAATCTTGGTCTCAATATAACTTTTTCCGTACCTTGCTTACTCTTATCAGCAAGTCTACCAATTCTCAAACCGCCTTCGGTTGTGGCTTTTCTAAACGCATTTATAACGCTGCTTTTCCTTCTTGCTCTCTTGCCGACCTTGCTCCTATCGGTTCGCTTTACAACAAAGGTCAATTCTTCGGCTCTGATAAAATGTACGCTCCCAATACCATTCAGGTTAAGGCTTTTCATATCGAAGATATTTGGGCTAATCAACAACGTATTATCGCCGGGCTTCTTGCTTCTAATGGCTCTGCCTTCGTCAAAATGACTCCCGAAGGTGACGGTTACCAATTTGATAATACCGACGGCTATTCTCCTGTTTCTTTCGCCGCATCTTCCGACACCGCCAATACCATTAAAACCGCTTCTTGCTCACAACTCGGCTTCTTCCCTACTTCTTATCAAGCTAATAATTCCCTCTATTACTGCGATATTTCAGGTGTTTCAAACGTTTCTTTGGCTGTCGCTGCTGTACCATCGGTTGGCATTGGTAATGTCCCTGAGTTCAATGGCATCTTTAATTGTGGTTTGTTCGATACTCAATCTTTTACTCAAAACCCGTGGTCGTATAGCGCCGCTTTGACTTACCTTTAAGGAGTGATTTTCTATGACTGATTGGTATAAAAATGTTGCTTCGGCTATCCAACCCGAACTTGACGCGTCTTCTAGCGCCGATACTGTTTATCAGCGCAAAAACTTTGTCCGCTTGCCCGATGACTTTATTGGCGGCAAGGCGATTCCTTTTTGGCAGTTCGACGAACGCACTATGTCCCATGACGAGTACGCTCAACTTCGTATCTCCGAATTAGAGTCCGAAAATACCAATTTGCAACTTGCCTTAACCGAACTTTACGAAAAACTTTTGGAGGGATAATCATGGCTCAAATTTATGCCAGCTTAATTAAAAAAGGCTTGAAAACTTTAGCCGATGTGCCGGAAAAGC
>JAZNMA010000012.1:0-7235 GCA_045579345.1 Christensenellaceae bacterium
TCTTTCTAAATACGTTTGTTCGAACGACGTAGTATTAGACGTTGGGTGCGGAAGTGGAATATTAGGCATATCAGCAAGCAAGCTAGGTGCAAAAGAAGTGGTCATGACGGATATTGACGAATGTGCAATCGTTGCTACCGAGCATAATATGAAACTTAACAATATAACTAACGGAAGAGTTCTTCTTAAAAACTTACTAGACGACAATACGGTTAAAGGAGACGTCATAGTTTGCAACATAATGGCGGAAGTTTTAATCTTCTTTGCACCCTATATAGGCGCAAACCTTACGGAAAACGGACTTATCATTTTAAGCGGAATACTTAAGGATAGACTTTGTGCTGTTAAGCAAGCGTACGAAGAGGCAGGGTTTACTTTTGTTGAAGAAAAAATAAAGGGCGAGTGGTCGGCACTTGTTATGCGTTTAGGAGAAAAAAATTGAAAGCAGTAGTTTTTACTCTGGGCTGTAAAGTAAACGAATGTGAAAGTGATGCTTTAATCGCAGGATTGCATAAACGAGGTTATACGGTAAGTGATAAACTAGAAGTTGCTGACCTTTATATAGTCAACACTTGCGCAGTTACGGCAGAGGCGGAAAAAAAATCAAGGCAAACTGCAAGCAGAATAAAAAAGTTAAACGCCAATGCAAAGATTATTTTTACAGGTTGCGCGGTAGAAAAAAATAGTAAATCTTTTTTGGAAAAGTCTAATCAATATTTAGTTACTGGGACTTTTAATAAAAGCAAAATACTAGAAATGCTCGATAAAACTGGCGAACAAATTAGTTGTCCTTGCACAGTGTTTGAAGAAATGGATTTTCCTAAAACGCTAAGGACAAGAGCTTACGTAAAAGTTCAAGACGGGTGCAATAATTTTTGTTCGTATTGTATAATACCATATCTTCGTGGAAGAAGTCGCTCGAGAAATCCTGAAAGCATAATAAAAGAAATAGAGGCGATTAAACCAAAAGAAGTTGTCTTGAATGGGATAAACCTTTCTGCGTACGATTATAACGGACTAAAGCTTGCGGACTTAATAAAAAAGCTGAAAGAAGTTGACGCAAGAATACGCTTAGGTTCACTTGAAGTGCGGGTAATAGACGACGATTTTTTAATAGCACTAAAAAGTCTTAAAAATTTTGCACCGCATTTTCATCTTTCATTGCAGTCAGGCTCTAATGCCGTATTAAAGAGCATGAACCGCCACTATACTGCAGAAGAATATATAGAAAAAGTTGATTTAATAAGGTCGTATTTTCCCGATGCGGGAATAACTACTGATATAATAGTCGGTTTCCCAACCGAAACAGACGAGAATTTTAAAGAAACGCTTTCTTTAATTGATAGGGTAAAGTTTAGCGATATACACCCATTTTCTTTTAGTCCAAGACAAGGGACTGTTGCTTATAAAATGAAAGACTTGTCCTCTGAGATAAAGAAACAAAGGCTTAGCGCGTTGCTATCTAAAAAAGCCGAATGTAAAAGAGTATTTACTATGTCGCTATTAGGCAAAACTCTAGACTTTTTGTTTGAAGAAGAAAAAGACGGATATTATCAAGGTTATTCGGAAAATTATTTAAGAATATATTTAAAGAATTTCGTACCCGAAAAAAACATAAAAAAAGTCAAAGTAATAGAGCCGTTTAATGACGGGGCACTTTGCGAAATATTAGGAGAATAATTATGGAGAACTGCTTATTTTGTAAAATTATTGCAGGTGAAATTCCTGCTACCAAAATGTATGAAGACGAGAATATGCTTATTTTTAAGGATATTGACCCTAAGGCAAAAAACCATTATTTGTGCGTTCCAAAGAGCCACTTTAAACTACTTGCCGATATGACCGAAGAGCAGAGCGAAATGCTTAAAGCCTGCTTTAAGAAAATTCCAACGCTCGAAAAAGAACTTGGCTTAGAAAACGGTTACCGTTTAGTAATCAATCAAGGAGAAGATGCAGGCCAAACAGTGTTTCACTTGCACATTCATATACTATCTGGTCAAAAAATGGGTTGGACACCCGCTTAAGACTTACAAAGCGCTCAAAGAGCGCTTTTTTGTTTTAAGTCGTTTGATATTTATTTTTCAGTTTGGCGTAGATTAGGGCGAGTAAATACACGGTAATTAAGAGAATAATCAGCCAGTAAAACGAGCCCATAAAAAATGGTGCTTGGTTTGAAAAACCGAAAAGCCCTGCGGGGGAAGAAAAATTAAGGAAAAAGTACGGAAAAGTTTCTCCGCGCCCAAAGTCCACTTTTAAAAGGTGTAAGACTGCAACCGTGACCAAATAAAATAGAGGTGGCATGATTGCATAAAAAATACTCTTTTTATTGAAAGTAATTTTATAATCGTCTAAAAAGAAATCGCTAACGGCAAAGGCTGGGGATAAAACGTGAGTCAAGATTCCAGATAGCGACCAAACGTGATAACTGTCGTCAGCAAAAGGAGCTAAAAGCGCGCAAAAAATTATTCCCGTAACAGATATAGAAACGGTAAAAACGTATTTAAAAAAGTAAAGTTTTTTGTAATAAATTTGGTTGAAGTTTGGGAAAAATAAATCAATTAAAATTATAGCGATAAAAACAAAACCCAGCCATAGATTGGATTGTGCCGTAAAATACATAGTTCTGTTGTACCAATGAGCATAACCGTCTATTGTGGCGTTAAATAGGCTTAAAATAACCCCGCCTATGCTAAAAATAATAGTTAAAATTTTAAAAACAAATGAAAGGTAATATTTTACGTCTTTAATCATTTTATTATTATGTGCAGAGAAAATAAAAATACCCCTACGCTTTTATAGTGAAGCGTAGGGGTATCTAAAATTTTATTAATAATTAATTACGCGGAGCATAAAGTAAGCTTTCGGGTGGTCACAAACGGGGCACTTTTCGGGTGCTTCAACAGCATCGTGAATATGTCCACAGTTTCTGCAAATCCAAACGCTTTTTTCATTTTTCTTAAATACCGTTCCGTCCTCGATGTTTTTTAAGAGAGCGCGATACCTTTCTTCGTGTTCTTTTTCAATTTTTGCAACGCCTCTAAAAAGTCTTGCAATATCAGTAAAGCCCTCTTCGTCCGCCTCTTTTGCCATACGAGCGTACATATCAGTCCATTCGTAATTTTCGCCGTAAGCTGCGTCATTTAAATTTTCAGTGGTAGTTTTGATACCGTCTAAGAGCTTATACCAAATTTTTGCATGCTCTTTTTCATTGTCGGCAGTTTCAATAAAGAAGGCGGCAATTTGTTCATAACCTTCTTTTTTAGCTTTAGATGCATAATAGGTGTACTTGTTTCTTGCCATACTTTCGCCAGCAAATGCTTCACGTAAATTTTTCTCTGTTTTAGAGCCCTTTAGTTCCATATAAATTCTCCTTATAAATTCAATTAGATTATTAACAATTATAAAATGCTTAAACATTTTTGTCAATATATAAGTTAAATTTTTTATAAAAAATATCGCTTTCGCAAAAAAACGAAAGCGATAAATATTTTTAATTAAAACTTAATTTTTTCTGCAATGTAATTTTTAAGTTCTTCAATCGGGAGTCTAACTTGTTCCATTGTGTCTCTATCACGAATTGTAACTGCGTTGTCTTCTAAAGTATCAAAGTCAACGGTGATACAGTATGGAGTACCGATTTCGTCTTGACGACGATAACGCTTGCCGATTGAACCAGATTCGTCGTAGTCGACAGGGAAAGACTTAATTAAATCTGAATAAATTTCGTCAGCCTTTTCGCCGAGTTTCTTAGAAAGAGGTAAGATTGCTGCCTTAAATGGTGCTAAGGTCGGATGTAAGTGAAGTACCGTTCTAACGTCGTTCTTTTCTTTATCGATAACTTCGTCCTCGTACGCGTTGCAAAGAATTGCAAGCACCGTTCTTTCTACGCCAAGGCTGGGCTCAACGACGTAGGGAATATATCTTTCGTTAGTTTCTTGGTCAAAGTAAGATAAATCCTTTTTAGAAACGTTTTGATGTTGAGTTAAGTCGTAATCAGTTCTATCCGCTACTCCCCAAAGTTCGCCCCAACCGAACGGGAATAAGAATTCAAAGTCGGTGGTTGCTTTTGAATAGAAACAAAGTTCTTCGGGGTCGTGGTCACGGAGTCTAATTTTTTCTTCTTTTAAGCCGATTGAAAGTAACCATTCACGGCAGAAATTTCTCCAATAACTAAACCATTCTAAATCCGTACCGGGTTTACAGAAAAATTCTAATTCCATCTGTTCAAATTCACGCACACGGAATATAAAGTTACCGGGTGTAATTTCGTTACGGAAAGATTTACCGATTTGAGCTATACCAAAGGGCATCTTTTTTCTAGTTGTACGCTGAACGTTTACGAAATTTGTAAATATTCCTTGTGCGGTTTCCGGGCGGAGATAAACTGTATTTTTAGCATCTTCTGTTACGCCTTGGAAAGTCTTAAACATCAAGTTAAACTGTCTAATGTCTGTAAAATTATGTTTTTTACAGGTAGGACAAGGGATATTATGTTCTTCAACAAAGTTTTTCATTTCTTCGTGAGAGAATGCGTCGATAGGTTTTTCTAAGGTATAAGCGTTTTCTTTTGCCCAGTCTTCGATTAATTTATCTGCTCTGAAACGTTCGTGACATTCACGGCAGTCCATAAGTGGGTCTGAAAAGCCTGCTAAGTGTCCAGAAGCCACCCAGGTTTGAGGGTTCATTAAAATTGCAGCGTCTAAGCCGACGTTGAGTTTGTTTTCGGTAACGAACTTTTGCCACCATGCACGCTTAACGTTATTTTTAAGTTCTACGCCTAAAGGACCGTAGTCCCAAGTATTGGCTAAGCCACCGTAAATTTCACTACCAGGGAAAATAAAACCCCTGCTTTTACATAGATTAACGATTTTTTCCATCGTAGCCGTGTTTTCTGCCATAATTGTTCTCCAAAAATTAATAAATAAAGAATTTCACAAGACATTGTACATTAAACTACAACTTTAGTCAAGCAAACTGATTGAAATTGAAAGAAATGTAAAATATTTAAATTTTACTTTGGTTTTTTTATCCATATATGATATACTTATTTTATATTTTGTGGTAAAATAATTAATAACTAGCAACAAAAGGTGATTAAAATGGTTGAAGCGACTAATTTTATTGAACAAATTATAAACGAAGAGTTAGAGTCAGGAAAGGTTTCTGAGACCTACACTCGTTTCCCTCCAGAACCTAACGGTTATTTGCATATAGGTCACGCAAAATCTTTGTGCATTAACTTTGGTGTAAAAGAAAAATACAACGGTAAATGTAATCTTTTCTTTGACGACACTAATCCCTCAAAAGAAAAGACCGAGTTTGTCGACGCTATTAAAGCGGATATAAAGTGGCTTGGTTTTTCTTGGGACAAAGAGTGCTATGCATCTGATTTTTTTGAAAAAATTTACGATTTCGCAGTCGAACTTATTAAAAAAGGCAAAGCGTTCGTTTGCGATATGAGTCCTGAAGAAATAAGCGCAAACCGTGGTACGCTTACTGAAGCGGGCAAAGAAAGCCCCAATAGAAATAGAAGCGTGGAAGAAAATCTTGCGCTCTTTACGGCAATGCGTAACGGTGAGTTTAAGGACGGCGAAAAATGTCTTCGCGCTAAAATAGACATGGCTTCTCCCAATATCAATATGCGTGACCCTGTTATTTATAGAATACTTCGTCAAACTCATCATAGAACTGGAGATAAATGGTGTATTTATCCCATGTATGACTATGCGCATCCTATTTGCGACTATCTACAAGGCGTAACACATTCACTTTGCACTCTAGAGTTTGAGGACCATCGTCCGCTTTACGATTGGGTGGGGATAGAACTTGGTTTTTCACCAAAGCCACGCCAAATTGAGTTCGCAAGACTTAACGTAACCAACCTCGTAATGAGTAAGAGATACCTTAAAAAGCTTGTAGAGGACGGTTCTGTAGACGGTTGGGATGACCCGCGCATGCCTACTTTAACTGGGCTTAGAAATCGTGGCGTTCCAGCTGAAGCTCTTAAGGATTTTTGTGGAAGAATCGGGGTTAGCAAGGCAAATTCAGAAGTGCAAATCAGTTACTTAGAGGCTTGCATAAGAGAATATTTAAACGAGCACGCAGAGCGCGCTATGGCGGTTTTAAAACCCGTTAAATTGACTATAACCAACTATCCCGACGGCAAGACTGAACAAGTTGATTTTGATATTAACCCCAACGAAGAGCAAAAAAGAACTAGAAAAATCGATTTTTCTAAGCATTTATATATTGATGCAGACGACTTTTCGCTCGCGCCACCGCCCAAATATTTCAGACTTAAAAAGGACGGCTATGTTCGCTTAAAAAGTGCTTATATTATTAAGTGTGACGACGTGTTGTTCGATGAAAAGGGCGACGTTAAAGAAATACTTTGTTCTTACGTTGAAGATAGTAGAAGTGGAAACGATACTTCGGGCATAAAATGTAAAGGCGTTATTCAATGGGTTAATGCGGATACGGCTGTGGATACTGAAATCCGTCAGTACGGATATTTGCTTAACGACGAAGAGTATGCCGGTCAAGATTTTGGCGAAAGAATGAATAAAGAAAGCGTAAAAATCTTTAACGGCAAAGTAGAGCCGTATATCTTTGAAAATGATAAGGATATTTCTTATCAATTAATAAGAACGGGCTACTTTAAACGCTTGACTGTAAAGGGAAAAGAAATTATAAGCGAAATAGTATCGCTAAAAGATAATTTTAATAAAAAAAAAAAAATTAACCCCCCGGACGGCAGTTGCCGTCGCCGGTAATTTTTTATTTAGAAAGTCCTAAAATATAATCTAGACTAACGTTATAGTGGTTTGCAAGCTCTATTAGCCTTGATATTTCTGGATAGCTTTTTCCAGATTCCCAAAAAGAAATCATAGAAACATCAACATTTAGTAATTGCGCCAAATCTTTTCGACTTTCGCCTTCTTTTATTCTCAATTCTTTTAATCTATTTCCAAAAATTTTTTTCATGTAATAAGTATAACTAATTTTTTTATAAAAATCAATTGACATGTGAGTTAAATTCACATATAATTAAAATGAGTTTAATTCACAACAAAAGGAGCTTAATTATGGAAGAGATTATTGCAAGTTTATTTTTAGAAGACGCACAAAAAATTACCGAACAAACAAATAAAAAGTTTACAAAAGAGCAAAAGCAACTTTTTGACCAACATATGAGCGAGTATGATAAATTATTTGATAGTCTTAACGATGAGCAA
>JAZNMA010000013.1:0-3194 GCA_045579345.1 Christensenellaceae bacterium
TCAAAATAAAAATTGATAGGCAAAGCATATGGATAACCGTCATCACCATTGACGGCAAGCACACCACGCACTTCTTGTTTTAATATTTCCTTACACTCTTCCAACGAGAGTTTTTGTTTCTTTCTCGTTAAATCCCTGAACATACTTTTCCTCGAACAACTTTTATTCATAGCCATTATATCATATTCGTATGAATAATTCAATCATTTTGTTTTTCTTTGTTTGCACCAAGGCAAAATTCAAGGGCTGACGGTTTATTTTCCGTCAGCCCTCAAGATTACTTTATCTTTCTTAATATTCTTGTTTTATTCCCACAATTATAGGTTTTATCCATTCTTATCCTGTGCTTGTAATGATTGTCTAAATTGTAAAGGCGTAATGGCGTATGCCTTTTTGAATTGTTTTCCAAAATAACTCGCAGTTGAAAATCCGCACTCGATTGCAATTTCAGTAACGGATTTTTCCGTGTCCTTCAATGCTTTTACAGCGTAAGATAAACGATATTCCGTCAAATAACTCATAGGGCTTTTGTTGAAATATCGCTTAAAACAACGGAAACACTCACTTCGGCAGATATGCGCATAATGCGCAAGATCGTCTATACGGATATCTTCCGCGTAATGTTCGTGTATGTAAAAAAGAATATCTTTTACCCTTTTCTGCGTTTCATCGTTGGTGTCAAGCGAAGAAAGTTGTTGCTCTTCTTCTTTGATATATGCAAGCGTATTTTGCCAAATATCACTCATAAAACTTATACATAAAAGCTCGTAATATTCAGGTTCCTCTAATTCAAAAGCATATATTTTTTGCAACAATTCCGTTATCCGTTTTCCCGTACTTGTTTTATTATCTACGAAAAAACCTTTTATATTCGATTGCAATATGGACTGAAAATATTTTTTATAAAAAGGAGTATTATTCCCACTGGTAAATAACGACGGCAAAAAACTGACAGTATATATACTTGCACATTCATTGCCAACCTGCGTTGCCGTATGCATAGCGTTTGAATTGATAAAAACCACGTCCCCTTGGCTTGCCCTTATATGCTTTCCGTCGATATAATAATCTACACATCCCGACAGCACCACGTCGTATTCAAATTCGCCGTGCCAGTGACAGACCAAACAGCGGTCGGCAAAAGTCTTAAAATCCCCTATCCACGTAATAAATGGAAAGGAGCGATTGGGGTACTCAAACCGTTCTCGTTTTGTTTCGTCAAATGAAAAAATAATATTATCCATATAAACCCTCATATTGACACTATTTTACCATAAAAACATATAATCGTTATATATTTTCACTTTTTTTGGCGTTATAATTATATCATAGTGACATTTTTTCGTCAAGGTAATTCAACATATATCAGGAGTTTTAACCATGGAAAAAGCAAAATATAAACGAACAAAGTACACCTGCTACTTTACATATCTTGCTATGTCGTCGGTGTTTAGTTTACCGCCGCTGTTGTTTGCAACATTTAGAGAATTATACGGGATTTCTTACACGCTGCTCGGAACGCTCGTACTAATCAACTTTTGCACACAGCTTGGCATAGACCTTATTTTCAGCTTTTTGAGCAAATATTTCAATATACACAAAACACTTCGCATAATGCCTTTGTTGACGGCAGCGGGATTATGTCTATACGCTTTAATTCCTATGATACAGCCTAATTACGCCTATATAGGACTTGTTATAGGCACAATTCTTTTTTCTGTTGCTGCAGGGCTTGGTGAAGTGTTAATCAGCCCCACCGTTGCCGCATTGCCATCGGATACTCCCGACAAGGATATGAGTACGCTCCATTCTCTTTACGGCTATGGGTTGGTCGGCGTTGTGCTCATCAGCACGGTCGTTCTTCAATTTATTGGCAATCAATACTGGACGTACCTTACCTTTTTTTGGGCATCTCTTCCCGTTATTGCATCTATCCTTTTAATGACGGCAAAACTTCCTGAAATGGACGTTAGCCATGAAAAAACGGAAAAGGTTCGTTCCAAACACAGAACGATTGGGCTTATTTTGTGTATGATGTGTATTTTCTTGGGCGCTTGCGCTGAAAATACGATGTCAAACTGGATTTCCGTATACACCGAAAACGTATTGCATATGCCTAAGGTTTGGGGCGACATTTTTGGTATGTGCCTTTTTGCAGTATTGCTTGCGCTTACAAGAACGGCTTATGCAAAATTCGGAAAAAATATTTTCAAGGTTTTGTGTTGGAGTATGGCAGGGGCGGCAGTTCTGTATGTATTCGTAGCCTTTTCTCCAAACGATATTCTTTCTCTTATCGCTTGCGTTGGACTGGGGATTTGCACCTCTATGCTGTGGCCTGGAACACTTATCTTAATGGAAGAGAAAATCCCCATGCTCGGTGTTGCGGCATACGCTTTGATGGCAGCAGGCGGCGACCTCGGTGCTTCGGTTGCGCCGCAGACGCTCGGTATTATCGTAGACAATATTTCCGTTAGCGAATGGGCGATAAACTTAGCGAACACCTTATCCTTATCGCCAGAAGACATTGGGTTTAAGATGGGTATGCTTATCGCTGCTATTTTCCCGATTTTAGGACTTATTCTCTTGGCATTTATAAAGAAGCATTTTCAAATAAAGTCTAATAAAAAGAAAACTCAAGAATAACATTATTTTTCTTTGTTTACTGCGTATCAAATTTTGTGTAGTGAAAGGAATAATTTGCGCGTGTTTTTAAAGTGCAATTTTAAAGTGCAGAATTGAAAAACAAAACTGCATTTTAAGATGTTTATGGAAAGAAAATCGGCAAAGGATTTGACTAATTCTCGATAGTATGCTAAACTACCTTTGAAAGAATAAACTCGTACATGGGTATATCGTTTTGAAAAAATAAAGATGTGGTCAGCGCAAAATACTGCGTTTGACCACATCTTTGACCATCTACAGACTCGGACTACGTGGAAACAATGCTCACAAGAGCACACGAAAGCACCATTTCTGGACACGAAAGCCCCTAAAAACACCCGAAATTACCCAAAAAATCTATGCATATGCGTTCGGGACACTGCGTTTACAAGACCGAATATTTTCCCCTCAAAATCCTTAAAAAAGTCTTGAAACAAGCGGGTTTCAGGGCTTTTCATTTTTTTCAAAAAAACGCCAAAAAATCACTTTGACCACATGTTTTGACCACTTATGAAAACACCGCTTTTTTTGAT
>JAZNMA010000014.1:0-3498 GCA_045579345.1 Christensenellaceae bacterium
TGCGTATTCCAATGATGGGAGAAACAAGGTCTCTTAATCTTTCAAACTCTGTATGTGTAGGAGTTTACGAGGGCTTAAGACAACTTGGATTTCCCAATTTTAAGACCGAAGGCGAGATACCTACAAAATAAAATTTTAAAACACCCCCGTGGTGTTTTTTGTTTTTGAATAAAAAATAATTGACAAATAGACAAGTTTTTCTATATTATTATAGTAGGATAATTTGTTTATTATTTTTTAACATTTTAAAGAAAAAATTACAGGCAGGTAAAGTACGAATGATTTGGAACATTTTCTTTATGTTCGGCGGTGTTGCTGCAATGATGATTGGTATGAAAGTCATGGGTAGCGCATTAGAGCAAGTCGCCGGTGGGGGAATGAAAAAACTTTTAGGAAAAGTTACAAGTAACCGTTTAGCTGGAGTAGGTGTCGGTCTCGCGGTAACTAGTATTATCCAAAGTTCAACGGCAACAACCATTATGCTAGTCGGTTTTGTTAATATAGGGCTCATGTCATTGGTTCAAGCAACAAACGTTATAATGGGTGCTAATATCGGAACTACGGTTACCGCACACATAGTTTCACTTTCTGGCGTTGGTCAGATTGATATTGGTGCAATCGCAGCAGTGATTGGCTGTATCGGTATTTTAATGGCAATGCTACTAAAAGGTGAAAAAGTACAAAATATAGGCAATATTTTAGCGGGTTTAGGTTTGATATTCGTAGGATTAGAATTCATTTCAACTTATGCTAAATTAATCATGTTTTTAAATGATGAGGGCATTTTTCAATTAGATGCTAATGGTGATAAAATTCCTGTTGATTGGGTTAAATCAATTTTCCAAGGTGAGCATTTCCCATTGCTTTTAATTTTAATCGGAATAGTTTTAACTGCACTTGTTCACAGTTCTTCAACCATAACAAGTTTAATGGTAATTTTAGCAAGTATTAAAGTTTTAAGTTTTGAAAACGCATTGTTTTTAGCACTTGGCTCGAATATCGGTACTTGTGTGACCTCAATAATGTCGTCTGCAGGAACGCACGTTAACGCAAAACGAACGGCAATCGTTCACTTATTGTTCAACACATTTGGTTGTTTGATTTTTCTAGTACCGCTTTGGATTTGGAAAGCAGAAGTTGGTGCGTTGTTTGCTTCAATGTCAAGCGACGTTGGACAACAAATTGCAATATTCCATACATTGTTTAATGTGGTTACGACCTTTATATTATTTCCTTTTGTAAAATACGTTGTTAAACTTGCTTGTGTTATTGTACCCGAAAAGAAAATTTCTGAAGACGAACGATTTAACTTCGCGTTTATTGACGATAGGTTGCTTAGCACTCCGCCCGTAGCGGTTGGAAACACTAAAAATGAAATTATCAGAATGAGTAAGTATGCAATTGAAAATATTAACCAGTCTGTAGAAATGTTACTTAACGAAGATAAGAACAACTCAGAATCAATTCATTCTAACGAAGAGGTAATCAATCACTTTAATAAAGCGATTACAGCATATTTAACAAAACTTATGAGTAAAGAGTTGTCTGACGAAGATGACAAGAAAGTTGGGTCTTATTATCACGTGGTTTCTGACGTTGAGAGAATTGGTGACTACGCAGAAAATATTATGGAATATGCAGAAAGATTACGTGGCGAAGAAATGTTATTCTCTAGCGAAGCAAAAGAGGAACTTAAAACGCTTACGAGTTTGGTTAACCAATTGTATGAAAAGTCAATCGAAGCGTTTGATAAGAGGAACGTGGATGCGTTGGCTGAGGTTGACAAGCTTGAGCAAGAAATCGACGATATGAGTGTAGAGCTTGAAAACAAACATATCGAAAGAGTTAAAGAAGGGGTTTGCACTGCAGAGCTCGGCTCAATTTACTTGCAAACTGTTTCAAATCTAGAAAGGGTCGGAGACCACATAACGAACGTTGCGTTCAGCATTAGACAGTATAGACACAGTCATGCTAATACAAATAAAGATTTAAAAACAGTATAAAACCAAATAAAACCAAATCCGCCGTTAAATGTTTGACAAACGGCGGATTTATTTATATAATAAACTAAAATAATATTAAAATAGGGTAGTTTAGGTTATAATAGTGCTTATCTATCAATAGGAGAGAACATTTATGAATAAAAAATCAATTAAAGACGTTGATGTAAAAGGTAAAAAGTGTCTTGTTAGGGTTGACTTTAACGTTCCCATGAAAGACGGCAAAATTACTGATGAAACACGTATCAATGGAGCACTTCCCACAATCAAATATTTAGTGGAAAACGGTGCAAAAGTTATTCTTTGCTCGCACATGGGCAAGCCCCATAATATTTTTACCGAAGGGTTTTCTTTAACTAAAAAGGAAAAGAAAGCTGTTGAATCTCTTCCGGTAGAAGAACAAGCACAAGCAAAAGCTGAATACCTTAAAAAGGCATTAAAGGACAAGGAAAAGTTTACTCTTCGTCCGGTAGCAGAAAAACTTTCTGAAAAACTTGGTCAAAAAGTAATTTTCGCTGAGGACGTTGTTGGCGCAAGTGCAGACGCATCAGTTGCAAATATTAAAGATGGTGAGGTTGTTCTTTTAGAAAACACTCGTTTTGAACAAGGTGAAGAAAAAAGAAGTGAAGAACTTTGCAAAAAACTATCTACCTATTGTGATATATACGTAAACGACGCGTTTGGGACGGCACACCGTTCACATGCAACCACAGCCGCTATTGCAGAGTACGGTTTTGTTGACACGGCGGTTTGCGGATTCCTTATTGAAAAAGAACTTTCGGTTATGGCTGATGCTTTAGAAAATCCCGTAAGACCGTTTGTTGCTATCTTAGGTGGCGCAAAAGTTGCAGATAAACTCAAAGTTATTTCTAACCTCTTAGAGAAATGCGACACGCTTATTATCGGTGGAGGAATGTCGTATACATTCTTAAAGGCCAAAGGCTACGAAGTGGGAACTTCACTTGTTGACGACGAACAAATAGATTACTGCAAGGATATGATGAAAAAGGCAGAAGACCTCGGCAAAACCCTTCTTCTTCCAATCGACTGTAATGTTACTAAAGACTTCCCCAATCCTATCGACGCGCCCGTTGAAAGTAAGGAATGCTTAATTGATGCAATCCGTGCGGATATGATGGGTCTTGACATCGGCTCTAAGACTGCAGAACTTTATGCAAACACAGTAAAGAGTGCTAAAACCGTTATTTGGAACGGGCCTATGGGCGTATTTGAAAACCCGATCTTTGCAAAAGGAACTATCGCTGTTGCTAAAGCACTTGCTGAAACAACTGCTACGACCATTATCGGTGGCGGTGATTCTGCTGCGGCGGTAACACAACTTGGATTTGCTGATAAAATGACCCACATTTCAACCGGTGGCGGTGCATCTTTGGAACTTTTTGAAGGCAAAAAGCTTCCTGGTATCGAATGTCTTAACAACAAGTAAAAACTTAAGGAGAAACGAAATGAGAAAACCTATTATCGCTGGAAACTGGAA
>JAZNMA010000015.1:0-1544 GCA_045579345.1 Christensenellaceae bacterium
TATCCAATTTTAGTTTATACACCAATTAGCGACGTACCTATTTTGCACGGTGATAACGTTGAAAAACTTCACAGAATAACAATAAGGATTCACATAATCGCAGAGGATTATTCGGCGTTATATTTAGCAATAAAGCGGATAATGGTGGGATTAAATTTTACAAGGTTACAAACTACGCCGTTGATCGATAAAGGTAAAAAAATGTTAATAACAGATTTTAAAATTATCACAGGAGGCTAAAAATTATGGCTGATATAGGATTAAAAAATTTGCATTATGCAATAATGACAACAGAAGATACGGCAACAACCGCGCCGGTATATGACACGCCAAAACGTCTTATAGGTATAAATTCGGTTGAAATCGACCCCGAAATTGAGACGGCTATACTTTATGGCGATAATCAGGCGTTGGCTACATTTATTAAACATAAGAAAAACGCAATTACGCTTGAAGTGGCGGACTTGCCACTTGACGATCAGGCGGCTATTTTTGGGCGCACTTATGGTACAGATACTAAAACTATGTTTATAAACAGTGCAGATGCCTCACCCTACTTAGCATTTTTGTTTGAAAAAAATAACCACAAAGGTGAAAGATTATTTTATGCTTTTTTTAAAGGTAAATTAGCCCCATCGCAGGAGACGACCAACACGGAAGGTGAAAGTTTAGAATTTGGTTTACACAATTTAAGCGGCGATTTTGTATTTAGAATTGATAACGGGATGATGTGTGCCGTTAAGTTGGTAGATTCATTGGATAAAACGACGACGCTGGCAAGTTGGTTTGCAAGTCTTATTCAGGCATAAAGGAGAATAAAAAATGAAACCTACAATCACGATTAACGGCAAAGAATTTGAAATTAAGGTAAAAGCCAAACTTTGGCGCATTGTTTCAGAGTTCAATGAAAAACGTAAAAACAAGCAAATATCTACTGCTGATTTTGTTGATGAACATTGCAAAATTATTGCGGCGGCTTACGGCTTAACAGTCGATGAAGTTTTGAATGATATGGATTTAGAGGATGTCATCCCCGCTTGCGTGAAAGTCATAAATTACATTGGGGAAAAGTTAGCCGAGAAGTCAATAAAAAAAAATCTGGAAGAAATAAATTAAATTTAAACGCTTATGAAGGAGTATTGAGTTGTTACCTTTTCGCAATGAAAGAGTTCAGCAGCTCATACTCCGAAATTGACGATATGGAACTTGAAACGCTTTTAGATTTAATCAGCGTTTATGAAAAATTGAATGACTTGTCCACTAACAAAAATGATAAAAAAGGCGTAACTTACAAAGTTTTAGATTGAAAGGGGGGTTAAGTAATGGCACGAAGAGCAAAAGAAAGTACATCAGATTTATATCTTAGATTAGGATTAGACTACAACGAATTAGAAAGCGGTTTTGTAGCGGCTGAAAGAACAATCAATGAAAATATGGCGCAGTTAAGCCGCGCAAATACTATTATTGATTTGCAAGCGCAGGTAGAAATTGCAGGGCTTGATGAAACTACAGACGCAGAAAGAATATTTGAGGTACGGGTACAA
>JAZNMA010000016.1:0-1854 GCA_045579345.1 Christensenellaceae bacterium
TCGGGAGACAAGACTTTTGTTAATCAAATCGTTAATATTTTACTTGACAACGCTATAAAACACTCTGACGAACAAGGCGAAATCTTTTTAGAACTTAAAAAAGAAAAAAATAAGAACGTGCTGACCGTTTTTAATACAGGAAGCGACGTTCCTATGGAGCAATCTAATAAAATATTTGAAAGATTTTACCGTTCGGATTCTTCCCGCTCTAGAGAAACGGGCGGTAGCGGGCTCGGACTTGCTATTGCCAAAGGTATTGCCGATTTAAATAAATGGAAAATCCAAGCCGTCTCTATTCAAGGAGAATCGATGACGATAATTTTAACCTTTTAACGCACGATTTTTTCTACTCTAAAATCTAATCCCTCAATTATTTTTACTATCGTTTCGTCGGCAACGTTTTCATTACTAGAAAACGTTGCTTTTTTGTTAACTACATCTACTTTTATTTCAACCATTCCTTTTATATTGCTAAATGCGTTTACTACTTTTGATGCGCAATGGTTGCAATGCATTCCCTCAATATATACGCTTAAAGTAAACTTTGGCGCTTTCTTTTTTTCTTTACTCTTCTTTTCTGAAATTCTGAGTGCATTTGTTACTACAAACAATGAACTGAGAGACATCATTATTGATGCTATTACGGGTGTTAAAGTTATCCCCACAAATGATAGTATACCGCCGGCTATCGGAATTCCTATTACGTTATAGAAAAATGCCCAAAACAAATTCTGTTTTATTATCTTATTTGTTTTATTGCTTAAATCCAGCGCATCTTTAATTCCACGAAGCGAACCGTTTGCGATAATGACGTCTGCACTATCTATTGCAATATCCGTCCCCGTACCCATTGCAATCCCTACGTTTGATGCTTTTAACGCAGGGCTGTCGTTAATCCCATCGCCAACCATGGCTGTAAAATAATTTTGCTCTTTATATTTTTCCACCGCCAAATACTTTTCTTGAGGTAAAACTTCATACAAAAACTCGTCTATTCCGACCTCTTTTGCTATATCTTCTGCCGTACTTTTATTATCCCCCGTAATCATTACGGTTTTAATCCCGCGCGCTTTCAACTCACTTATTGTAACTTTACTGTCCTCTTTTATTTTATCCGCTAAGGAAAAAACAGAAATCACTTGATAATCATCGGCAAAATATATAATAGTTTTTGACTTAAAATCTTCTACCATGCTTAAGTTTATATTTTGCGGTAAAATCTTGCTATTACCTAAATAATATTTAACTTTATCTATCGTTCCCGTAACTCCTTTACCAATATCGTACTTATAATCTTCAACTTGCTTTTTTGTGTCACCACAATATTCTATCACGCTTTGCGCTAATGGGTGACTTGACTTGCTTTCAAGCGCAGATATAATTGGAAATAAAGTTTCGTTTGACTCGCCTGTGTAATTTACATAATCAATGACATACGGCTTTCCCTCCGTTATAGTTCCAGTTTTATCTAACAGCACGCAGTCTATTTTGCAAATCGTCTGTAAAATCTCTGCATTCTTGAATAAAACACCTGCCTTTGCACCTCTGCCCGTTGCCGTCATTACTGCCACCGGCGTTGCTAGACCTAGCGCACACGGGCATGATATTACCAACACTGAGATTCCAAAATTAAAGGCGGTATATAAATCTTTGCTTATCATATACCAAACTACGAAAGTTACTATTGCTATAGCCGTTACTACAGGAACGAAAATGCCCGACACTTTATCGGCAAATTTTTGTATGGGTGCTTTACTTGCCCCTGCTTTTTTTACGATTTCGACTATCTTATTAAATAGAGTACTTTCCCCAACCTGTTCGGCTTTTACTAATATATATCCATCGGTTAAAATA
>JAZNMA010000017.1:0-9097 GCA_045579345.1 Christensenellaceae bacterium
AAATCCTTCATGACGTATTGCCCCAATTAAAGTACCATAAGCTAAAAAATAAGATAAACCGTTTTTTTTGCAAAAATTATCAATAGCTTGTAAAATTTCTACTTGAATTTTTTTACTTTCTTCTAAACTAATTTCTTTGAGTTGTAGCTTTTTAGTATCTGCAAGAGCCATGTTTTATCTCCTTATTCAAATTTCTTTGCCTTAAAACATTTTAAATAATAAAAGTTTTTAAAGACCGCAATTTTCTATTAAATCTCTTTATGTTTGCTTTTTAACTTTGAAATAAACTTAAATATATATTTTTTTTCTTCTTTGTTTATATAAAATATGAAAAATACAAACAAATAAATTAATGCCACAGCACCAGCCTTACATATTAATCCTATCCAACCTGAAATAGGTAAAATACTAGAAATAATTAAACCAATAATTGAAACTAAAATATAACATGGAACGGCTCTTAAAAAACATTTTTTATAAAACTCAATCATGTTTATATTTGCTTTTGTTTTATATATGTAATTATTGTAAATCGTATTTATTATAGCTGTAACTGCTGTCCCAATACAAACGCCAATTGCACCCATATTTATTGATAAAACATAGGAGATTCCTAAACCTAAAACACCCGTTATTATCATACACATAGCCTTGTATTTAATTAAATTTTTAGCAATAACTGTTGTTCCTGCTATTTGATACGTTGCAGATAAAAGAGTAGGGAAAAGAATAATCATAGCACAAAAATAAGTTTTATAAAACTCTTTACCCATCCACAACACCATAAATTCTTGACCTACACATACAAAGCCAATAAAAATTAGACCTAGCACAACTATTTGATATCTACCGACTTTTATCATTAGGTCGAGAATACGATTTTCCTCATTATCTGCAATATGCTTAGATATTCGTGGTAAAAACAAACCGTTTATTGCTGTTGAAATAAGATAAAAGTATTGCTCTATAATAACCGCCGGAGAATATAAAGCAATTTCTACTGAACTTGACGTCATTGCAAGAATTGAGGGCGCAAAACTATGTGTAAAACGTTGCATAATGCTTATAATGGTTGTCCAAACAGTAAAGTTAAACAAGGTTTTATATATAGTTTTACCCGACGCCTTAAAATTAATTTTTAAGGGTACTGTTTTTTTAGTAATAACTATTTTAACAATAATGGTTAAAAAACTACTTAAAATATTTGCGCCAACAACAACTACCACGTTTGAAGAAACTGATAATGCAATAACAACGCAAATTACTGTAAATAGTTTTGAAAAAAGGTCGCAAAATTTTAGTTGTATAAATTTCTCAAACGCATTTAGCACGCCATTCAAAGGCGAGAACGGAAAGGCTACAATATTGAACGCTGAAACAATTAGATATAAAATTTTAAATTGTTCAATTTCAGTAGAAGTCAAAGAAGTGTATATGTTTTCAAGGAAAAAAAACAGGATTATCAATACAAACACTATTATAATATCAATGGCTATATACAATTTGTATATTATACCCATTATATTATTTGCGCTTTGTATATCTCCCTCTGCTCGATATTTACAAACAAAACGTGATACTGCCGAGCCAAGCCCAAAATCAAGCATAAAAATACTAATTAGAGAAGTTGCAAGAGTATAAAGTCCGTAATTTTCTATGCCAATCTTGTTTTTCATCCAAGGGGTATATAATAAACCCATTAGAATGCTTACAGCTAGTGCAAAATATGAAATTATAGCACCCAATTTTATCTGGGAGTTATTTCCCTTTAGTTTCAAACGTTTTATACTCCTTTCTTTTTGTACATTCTTTCGTAATAATCTTTATATTCACCGCTTATAATAGTTTCCCACCATTCGCGATTTTTTAAATACCACTCAATCGTCTTTTTTATTCCATCGGCAAACTTTGTTTCAGGGAGCCAGCCTAATTCTTGATGAATTTTATTAGGGTCGATTGCATAACGCATATCGTGTCCTTTTCTATCCTCTACGAAAGTAATCAAACTTTCAGGCTTATTGAGTTCTTTGCAAATAAGTTTAACAATATCAATATTCTTCATTTCATTGTGTCCACCAATATTGTAAACCTCGCCCTCTCTTCCTTTATGTATAATAAGGTCTATTGCCTTACAATGGTCTTCAACGTATAACCAATCACGAACGTTTAGCCCCTCACCGTATACCGGCAACGGTTTATCGTATAAAGCGTTTGCTATCATTAACGGGATAAGCTTTTCCGGAAAGTGATAGGGTCCGTAGTTATTTGAGCATCTACTAATAGAAACAGGCAACCCATACGTCCTAAAGTACGCTAGAACTAATAAATCGGCAGACGCCTTACTGGCACTATACGGCGAACTTGTGTGTATAGGTGTTGATTCTGTGAAGAATAAATCTGGTCTATCTAAAGGTAAATCCCCATAAACTTCGTCGGTAGAAACTTGATGATACCTCTTTATACCAAACTTTTTACACGCGTCCATAAGCACTTGCGTCCCTAAGATATTAGTTGACAAGAAAACTTCAGGGTTTTCAATAGAGCGGTCAACGTGCGACTCAGCAGCAAAATTAACTACAATATCCGGCTGTTCTTCTCTAAATAAATTATATACTGCCGTTCTATCACATATATCTGCTTTAACAAAGCGGAAACGAGGGTTATCTAAGACGTCTTTGAGCGTGGATAAATTACCTGCATAAGTTAATTTATCAAGACAGACTACCTTATAATCTTTATACTTATTTAAAAGATGAAATATAAAATTGCTTCCAATAAACCCTGCGCCACCAGTAACTATAATAGTCATCATTATTCTCCTTCAACCAAAGAAATTAAATACTGACCGTACTCAGTCTGTTTTAAATTTTCGCCAAGTATTTTTAATTGCTTGTCCGAGATAAACCCACGTCGCCAAGCAATTTCCTCAATACAAGCAACGTAAAATCCTTGCATTTCTTGTATCGTCCTAACGAAGCCACTTGCCTTATGCATTCCTTTAGGCGTTCCAGTATCTAGCCACGCCATTCCTCGTCCTAATAATTCCACATGCAACTCGTTAAGACGGAGGTATTCGTTGTTTATTGCGGTAATTTCTATTTCACCACGAGCTGACGGCTTAACGCTTTTAGCAATTTCAACTACCCTATTATCATAAAAATACAACCCGGGAACGGCATAATTAGATTTCGGTTTTTCAGGTTTTTCTTCAATGGATATAACTTTTTTATTGCTATCGAATTCAACAACGCCGAAAGAACGAGCGTCTTTTACTGGATAACCAAATACGGTTGCTCCCTTTTCTCTTTTCATGGCTCTGTTTAACACTTTAGTTAAATCTTGCCCATAAAAAATATTATCACCTAAAATCAAACATACACTATCATCACCTATAAACTTTTCCCCTAAAATAAATGCGTCAGCTAATCCTCTAGGCTGGTCTTGTATGCAATATTCTATTTTTACACCAATTTGACTTCCATCACCTAAAAGTTCTTCATACGAAGATATGGCTTCAGGAGAAGAAATAAGTAAAATCTCTCTAATGCCTGCAAGTAATAAAACTGATACAGGATAATAAATTAAAGGCTTATCGTATATGGGCAACAACTGTTTCGAAACAGCCTTAGTCATCGGATATAGCCTTGTTCCCTTACCACCGGCTAAAATAATTCCTTTCATTTTACTCCCCTTTTGTAATTAATTTAAGATAATGTCGCAAATCCTATCAACCTCTTCAACCGACAAATCTGCGTATAATGGTAAACATAATATTTTTTCAGAATATTTTTTTGCTTTTGGCGTATTTAATGTTAAATCTCTATCAAAGCACTTGTTTTCAGAGACTAACGGATAAAAATATTTCCTTGCAAAAATATTTTCTTTTGATAATTTTTCGACTAAATCGTCTCTTGATTCTCCAAACAATTTTTCATCAACTAAAACTGGATAATACGCAAAATTTCGCTTAACTTTATCTTGTATTTTTAAAGTTTTAAGCCCTTTTACATCACTAAGTTTTGAATTATACCGCTCAAAAGCAATCTCCCTATTTTTAATTTGCTGTTGAATATATTTTAAATTGCAAACTCCCATAGCCGCTTGAAATTCGTTCATTTTTGCGTTAGTCCCGAATAATTCAAGCTCATCACCATTTACTCCAAAATTTCGCTCTAACGCTATTTTTTTAACAAGCAAATCATCTTTAAAAGTCAGAGCCCCGCCTTCAATAGTATGAAAAACTTTGGTCGCGTGAAAAGAAAACATGGAAACGTCGCCATACGCACCTATGCCTTTTTCTTTATATTCAACACCAAATGCATGTGCAGCATCATAAATAACTTTTAAATCGTGTTTTTTTGCGATTTTATCTATAGCTTCAACGTCACATATATTGCCGTATACGTGTACACCTAAAATAGCTACCGTATTTTCAGTAATTAAGTCCTCTATTTTGCTTTCATCAATAGTATAATCATCTTTTACGTCACAAAAAACAGGAACACAACCAGCCTGAATAATGGCGTTTGTAGTCGAAGCAAAGGTAAAAGGCGTCGTTATAATTTCACCTTTTAAGCCTAACGCTTTTATTGCACAATAAAGTGCTAAATGCCCATTTACAAAAAGCTCTACGTTTGAAACTTTAAGATAATTTTTAAGTTGACTTTTGAGTTTATTATGAATAGGCCCCATGTTCGTTAAATGAACGGTGTCCCAAATGCTTTTTATTTCTTCACAATACTCTTCAAAAGAAGGCATGGAAGATTTAGTTACATTAATTTTGTTCATTTTTATTTTCCGAAATTGTTTTATTTTCTGATTCTTTTACATTTGCATCTTTAACACTTGTTTTTTTAGGGAACTTAAAGGTTATACATTTACCAACATACATGGCCACAATTCCAACTACCACAGAAACAGATGCTAAAACAGCAACCCAAATATAGTACTGCTTGTATAAAAAAACAGAAATACTCGCGCCAACTTCTCCACCGACAAAAATCGCGATAATAAACGGAAAGATTGGTAAAAACCCTGCAAAAAGCGACACAAGTATCGTAACGCCGTATATTTTATTTAAAATATTGTATATTTTCTCTCTCATAATTTTCTCCATTATACTAAACCGAAAAGTAGGTAGTGCCCGAATATTATCATAATAACTGATAAAATGTAATGTAATAAAATCCATACAGCACAGTTTAATAATGTTGGTTTAGTTTCAGACTGTGCAATACCCATTGCGGTATACACGCACGCACAATACGGCGGGGTTACGCCATGCATAGCTCCACAAATACATGGAAGCATTGCCGCTGCAAGCAACGGGCTACCACCAGCAGAAGCAACGATGCTTATAATCATTCCGCCAAAAATTTTCACTTGTGCAGAACCTGGTAAAAGCATACCAAGAATAGCCATAAACAGTGGCAAAATGAATGCAAGTGCCCAAAGAGGCATACTCATTTTTGCAAAGAGTTCGCTTACAGTTCCGTTGATATTCGTATCCGCTAGAGCATTGCTTACAAAATATGCTGCCATGACGAGCATTGACGTTGGAACAACACTTTTCATGCCTTTGCACGCGGATTCAAACATGAATTTTGGCGTCATTTTTTTAATGGTTTCCTTACCCGACAATAAAATGCCAAATACAACTATCAACGCAGGAATAATCAGTATTATGGAATCATAAAACGCCTTTGCTCCGTCTAAAATAACTTTTCCATTTTCAATAATATTAAGTCTAGATTCAAAAAAAGCACCAAAGACGTTCGTCAATAAAAATGGAGCGAAAACAATAATCGGTAAAAATATAGCCTTCCAACCTCTTTTTAAGGTTTCTCTAAGACTGGGTATATCTTTTTTTAACATTGGTTCAACTTTGTAAAAACGACACATGCAATAAAGTGTTATAATACGTTGAATTAAAAACCATAATGCTATAACCCACAGAACTATCCAGTACTGAGAATAAGTAAACTGATTGGGATAAAGTCCGTCAAGCAAAGAAAAGGCAATAGCAATCATTCCAGCTGGCGGGATCATATTCCCCATGGTACTTGCATGCGCCTCTACGTTTGCAGCAAGGTGACGTGGAAATTTAGATTTTATCATTGCTGGAATGGTAAACACACCAGTAGTTGCTACGTTTCCGGGACCACTACCTGATAACGAACCCATATAAGTACTACCAATAATCGCAACGTAACCAGCTCCGCCTCTAAATCTACCAAAAACTGATAAAATAATTGCAACACAATCATCAATTACCGATGTTTTTGAAAGTAGTGAAGCAGACACCACAAATACTATTATAACGTATAAACTCGGTGCTGTAATCGCGTCCCAAATATAAAGACCGATATTAGACCATCTTCCTGTAACGCACATTAATACAATAAAAGCAACAAGCATACTTTCATGGAGTGGTCTTTTTAGTACAGTAAAAAATATAATTGCCACTACAAAAACCACTAATAAGTATAAAATTTCTATTGGCATAAATATTCCTCCTTTGCTTACAGATTATTTTGTCTAGATTCAAAAACTTCTGTATCCAATGACGAAACTATCATATTATTCCCATTCTCATCATATATTTTTAAGACGTCATAAATGTAGTCAACAGTTCTTTTCATTTCTTTATTATCTGAACATACAATATCAATTTCACAAAAACGCTGATTTACGTTATGCGTTTCTTCAATAATCTCTCCTACGGCATATCTTTCGAACACAGCAACTACGTTAGGATTATTTTTTACTTTATCTAATCCACAAATAGAACAAATCTTACCCGACTTTAATGCCGGCAGTACCTGTCCAACAACTTTCCCATCAAGCCAAACGTCATTTTTATTAAATAAGTTGGCTTGACTTGATATTTCTCCCGTCAAAGCAAACTCTATCAGTGGATACATTGGGTTTTTACCCATCGCGACAGTAAACATCCTTTCATATTCACCACCTGGCAAACGAAGTCCCGGGTCGTAAAAACGGATAGTGTTCCCATCAACAAAACCTTGCATAAATACGGGCGCATTTTTAATCCCCATATTTAAATATAATTTCTCTACCTTATCGTGCACGTTTCTCATATATAGTTCAGTAAACACCGATGGAGATGCCGAACCTACAGCCAACTTATCCAGTTTATCTTCGTGTTTGCCTAAAAATCTATCTACCGTTCTTATTGGGCAAGCTTTACCATTTATCATTAATATTGTCATTGAAAAATCATTTTCCTGTCCCATATATTTTTCTATAACAACCTGTCCATTTTCACTAACTTGTTTGGCATGTCTTATTGCTTTTTTAGTTTCTTCTAATGAGTTGCATATTGACTGTCCACGAGAGCCTCTACTCTCTGCTGGTTTTACTAGCACAGGAAACTCTACTTCTTTTTTACAACTTTCTTCATTATTAAAACAATCTTCGCTGTACTCAGGAATTACGTCAACCCCGTTTGCACAACAAATCTGTTTGAAAAGACTCTTGTCTGTTAATTTTTCAAACTGTTCTTTAGTTCCAAAACACGGTTTCGAAAGTCTTTCGCATATTTGTTGATAAGGTTTTTGGCAAGCATCAAGTGACGTGGAAATCACGCCGTCTATTTCTTCTTCTTGACATAATTTTACAATTTTATCAATATCGGTTATATTGTACATATAATATTTATCTGCAATTTGTTTTGCTGGTGCTTTTTCAATTGGCAAATAGTCTGTAACATATGTTATAACACCCAACTCTTTCGCAGCTTCTACTAATTTACAATGCTGAAACGCCCCACCTATTATTAATAATTTTTTCCCTTTAAATTTCATTATTTTATTTATTTTTATTACCTTTCTATCTGTTTTCTTCTTTTAAAGCGATTTTTGATTTTTTTGAAAAATACACCGTACCTAATAGATAAAAGCAAACACTCAATTTTTCTAAAAAACCGTCTTGCTGAACTATGTGTTCCCATAATCTTATTTCGTGCCTTTTCATACTTAACGTCGGTAACTACGTATTTAGGACACTTTAAAGGAAATTCAAGTTCATACGTCTTCATATTAAACACTTTTTTAATCGCTCTTGGAAGAAGTTTATACTCGCCTGAGTGCGCTGAATCTTTTGTGCACCCAATATTATTCATCATGTTCTTTTTGGGTATAATATAGTATCTACTCTGCCCATAAATAGCAAGCGCATGAAAAAATTCGCCACCAGCAGGATGCCCACCATAATAAGCTTGTCTAGGATATCCATTAAGAGATTTTTGAAAGCTTTTATGCCCTTTTGAATTTCTAAAAATAAGCTTTTGTGTATATGGGTCGTCTGCATAAGCAAAACCCATTTTTCTCTCCTCGTATATTCTTTTCCATGTTGCCATCCCCCAAATAGAACCATACCGTGAAAAGAAATAATCGTTATCAGTATCATCCCAAACACCCAAGTGGTTCATTGCGCATATAGCTTCTATTCTTGTATCATCTTTGTACTTTTCTAAAAGTTCAGCACAATACTGAAAAAAACTTACAGAAGGAACGTAATCGTCTTCTAAAAACACGCATCTGTCCACTTTATCCCAAATAAACGCAGAAACCTTTCTCCCCATAGCGTATAGCCCTTGGTTTTCTGTTTCATAAATCTTATAGACAGTACATTCCCAATCTACTTCATTATCAAATATCTTACGATTCTCATAAATGGCTTCCCATTCTTTTTCATTTCTACCGCCATCAGATTGCAAAAACATAATACTTGGACGCGCCTTTTTAAGCACTTCAAATTGAGCCCTTTGGCACTCCGGTCTAATCCAAATATTTACTCTAACAGGTACGTCTACTAAATAAGGTTTCATTTTCACTCCTAATATACATTCCAGAAAAATTCGTATGGCACAATAACGCTGCCAAATAGCCTATATATGAATAGTGCTATAATAAGCATATAAACTACCGTCTTTACAATTGTTCTATCTTTTTCTATAAATAAATTTAAAATCTTCGGCAACAATGCCAATTGCCCGAACACGAAATAAAAACTAATTCTTTCCGCAATTCGAACGCCCGTGTATCTCAATAGATAACAAATAAAGCCTATAAAA
>JAZNMA010000018.1:0-1675 GCA_045579345.1 Christensenellaceae bacterium
CTTTACTGATGAAACTGAAACTGCTGTTGAATTAGCAGGTGAACACGAATACGAAAAAGGTGCATGTAAGAAGTGTGACGCTGACCAAACTGCAGGCATCAATTATAAGTATGACTCAACGCTTGGTGGTTACGTAGTTTATAGTGGCACTAGTGGTGTTGCAGCATATAGCGGAACGGATACTGAAGTTTACGTTCGTGAATATTATAATGGACCTGAAGGTAATCACAAAGTAGTTGCGTTAGGTAAACGTGCATTTGTAAATCGTTCAGATATTACAAAAGTAGTCGTTCCTGACTCTGTTAAAACAGTCGGTGGTATAGCATTTGCAGGCTGTACGTCATTACAATATTTAGATATTAGAGGTTGGACCAAGGTTTCTGGCTATTCTGATTCAATCGCAGGATTGACCGAACACTCTCATATTCTCAGAGACTGTGTTGCATTAACTACTTTAATAGTAGGTGCAAATTTTGATATGTCTCAGGGCAACTGGGTGTTTACTGTACAAGATCAACCAGCACCTGCAGAACCGCAGTTACACATTTATCTCGATTCTATCGACGGTAAAGTTACTTATAATAATGAGTCAGACTATCCTAGACCTTTACTTGCAAGTGAAGTATATCACCGTGACAAAAATGGTATTTGTGGAACTTGGGACTTTACAGATGAAACTGAAACAGCTGTTAAATTAGCACCTGCACACGAATACGAAAACGGTGCATGTAAGAACTGTGACGCTGACCAAACCGCTGGCATAATGTATGTTTATGATGAAACTTTAGACGACGGCAATGGCAATAAAGGAGGATACGTTGTATTTGGAGGACAAAGAATAACTGCCTATACGGGAACTGATAAAGAAGTATATATTCGTACAACGTATAATGATAAACCTGTATTGGGTATTGGTAAATGGGCATTCCAAAACAATACTAACATTACAAAAGTAATAGCTCCGAGCGTTAAATACGTTGGTGGTGTAGCATTCGCTGGATGTACGTCACTTAATTATGTTGATTTAAGAAGTTTCGAAGTATATGATTATCAAGTATCAATTGCAGGATATTCAGAGCATGGTAACTTATTTAGAGATTGTATTGCTTTAGAAACACTTATCTTAGGGCCGTCGTTTAGAATGGATGATGAAGTGGGTATATTTACAATAGAAAGTCAAACTGCTCCATCGCCACTTAAGTTAAATATATTCCTTTCATCTGCAGATGGTACGTTTACAACAAAAACAACTGCTAACGTGTTACTAAGTGGTAATATTTACTATCTCAGTGAGGATGAACCTACTGATACAAGCAAGACCTATTGGCACGATGACGATAAAACTGGACTAGCGGTTTTGTGGGAATTAAACTAAAGTCTTTTGGTGCCGTTGTTCATCACAACGGCACTACTAAACTATAAATAAAAACTGTTGGAGGATAATATGAAAAAGACTAAAATTATTTGCTTGATACTCTCTGTATTGCTTTCGGTAACTTCGCTTGCCGCATGCGGTAGCAGAGATGGTGGCGGTGTAGAAATCGACGAAACAAAATCGTTATTAAACATCGGTGTGTTTGAAGACGGTGTTGGCTCATATTTCGTTGATGAATACATTGAGGACTTTACAGAATACTACAAGACTACGGAGTTTGAAGATGGCAAAATGGGCGTA
>JAZNMA010000019.1:0-4435 GCA_045579345.1 Christensenellaceae bacterium
GAAACTATTTTTAATGCTATTTATTCAGTATTAAAAAAGAAAGGCATTTATCTTGCCGTCCAATGTTGTGAACACTTAAATAGAGCAATCATTGTTGAAAGCGACGCTCTCCCCTTTTCTGAAAGGGTAAACGTTGTTCCGCAAAAGAAAGCGGGCGGTTCACTCGCAACGGTGGCCTATTCAAAGTTCAAAGAGCCTATCGTAGTTGAAGAAATTAAGGCTGATGCCGGAATGGATATAGGCGACACGTTTATCGGGATGCACCTAAAGAAAGTTGCCGTACCTGTTAGACTTTCCGTTAAACAAATTGGAGAGGCACATTTAACTTGTGCTAGAGTTCGCCCCAAATTTATCGGCGGAATAAGAGCGATTTATAACGAAGAATTATTGTAATTAATAAAAAATCTTAATAAAATTTTAACCGCCCAAGGCAATCTGCCTTGGGCGGTTTTATCTTTTGTGTATTTATAAAAACAAATTAGTCTTTATACTCGGTTGTGTAGTTATCAAAATACCCTTGAATCCAAATGATAGGTGTTCCTTTATCGCCTGAACCTGAAGTTAAGTCACAAAGTGAACCGATTAAATCGGTAAGACGACGTGGAGTTGTTCCCATTTGACCAACGACGGTAGAATCTTTTTTAGCAATTTCGTTTTTAATTGCTTCTTTTAATTCATCTCCCTTTAAATCCTTAAAGTCGTTATCAGCAAGATATTTAAGTTTAAGTTCGTTTGGCGTTCCATCTAAGCCAGCGGTATATGCAGGAGAAACAACGGGGTCTGCAAGTTCCCAAATTTTGCCAACGGGGTCTTTAAATGCACCGTCGCCATAAACCATAACTTCAACCATTTTGCCGGTAGCATCGTAAATATTCTTTTGGATAGCGTCAACAATCGGCTGACAATCCCTTGGGAATAATTTAACTGAATCTTCGGTTGATTTATTTGAACCTAAAAGTCCGTAATTTTCATTATATCCACTACCATTAACAGGTGCGCTTAAAACTTCGTCAAGACCAATAACGATTTCAGCACCAGCACTTTTAAGTAAGCGTTTTGTTCTTGCCCTTGTATGAATATCACAGCAAAGTACGTTTTTAGTATAAGATAGAATGGCTTTAGGATTGTTTGCAAAAATAATTTCACACTCCGCACCTTGTTCTTCAATAAGATTTTTATAATATTCAACGTAGTCAACACCTGTAAATGTATGTTTTTCATATCCGAAAAGTTCACGATATTTGCTTTCAGTCAACACGTCCGTATAAGGATTAACGCCCTTTTCATCTAAAGCATCAAGACTAACCAAGTGATTTCCTACTTCATCTGACGGATATGAGAGCATTAAAACGACTTTTTTAGCTCCCTTAGCGATACCTTTAAGGCAAACTGAAAAACGGTTACGTGAAAGTATCGGGAAAATAACGCCGATAGTTTCGCCCCCTAATTTATTTTTTATATCGGTTGCAATATCGTCCACAGATGCATAGTTACCTTGTGCTCTTGCAACAATTGCTTCGGTCATAGCAACGACGTCACGATTATGGAATGCAACGCCTTCAACTTTTGACGCTTCTAAAACCGAATCGGTAACGACTTTAACTATATCGTCACCACTCTTTATAATAGGAGCCCTAACACCCCTTGATACTGTTCCGAATAAACGACTCATAATTTCTCTCCTTAACTTAGGAAAATTTATTTTACGATTATATTATACTTGCAAAACCCAAAAAGGCAAAATATTTTTAAGTACTTTAATATTAGAATTTCTTATATCCCCTTTAAAGCTACATACGCCCGATTATACTCGGGCGTATATACATTATATAATATACATAATATTACTTAATCAATTTTTCGAACTCATTCTTAAGAGTTTCAAACTTGTTGAATGCTAATTCGCAATTTTGCTCTTTAACAGAATAATAAACTTTAAGTTTTGGTTCTGTCCCGCTAGGTCTTATACAAATAAAACTTCCGCCCTCTAATTCATAGTATACCGCATTGGTTTTTGGACTATCCAACGCTTCAATCCTACCGTCGGCTAACTTCTTAACCGCGTTTGAATAATCCCTAATTGCCAAAACTTTTACGCCCGCAATCTCACCAACCTCAACAGTTTTCATCTTATCTACAACGGCGTTCATTTCTTTCATCGCATTAAGTCCAGCATACTTTACCGAAACGTTAGTATCGTAAACAAAACCGTACTTTTCATAAAGCTCCATAAGTCTTTGATATATACCCACGCCGTTATAAGCATAATAGCAAACCATTTCTGCAAAAAGCATGCTTGAAACTACTGCATCTTTATCCCTGCAATGCGTCCCGCGAAGATATCCACAACTTTCTTCAAATCCGAATAGGAATTTGCGCTTTCCTGTATCGTCAAGTTGTTTAATTTTTTCACCTATAAACTTAAAGCCAACCGGAGTTTCAATCAACTCTACACCATAATCATCTGCAATAAGTTTTGCCATACCCGTACTAACAAAACTCTTTACTACGAAACCTTTTTTATTAAGTTTTCCCGTTTCGCTTAGCCGTCTCAAGATATAATCAAGCAACAATATCCCTGCTTGATTACCAGAAAGCGTAGTAAACATACCCTTGTTGTCGCGCACCGCAACACCTAATCTATCACAATCAGGGTCTGTTCCAAACACAACGTCCGCTTTGTTGAAGTCTGCCATTTTAATACCGAGTGAAAGCGTTTCTTTCATTTCCGGATTAGGCACTTCTACTGTTGAAAATTCCGTATCTTTTTTTGTTTGCTCGGGTACGAGCATTGCCGAAATCCCCATCTTCTTTAAAATGGTTGTAACAGGTATAAATCCACTTCCGTGTACAGGCGTATAAACAAGTTTTATATTTTTACCAACTTTTTTAACTTCCTTTTTAGATAAAGATAGTTTTTTGATGGTTTTATAATATTTCTTATCTATGCTTTTGGGTACGATTTTTACTTTACTCTCTTTCTTTTCGTCATATAAAATTTTATCTGACAAACAGTCGCCGATTTCATCAATATATTTAACAACTTCAGCGGTTGCTTCTGGTGACATTTGAGCTCCGTCCTCGCCATAAACTTTATATCCATTATATTCTTTTGGATTGTGGCTTGCCGTTATCATTATTCCCGCTGTGGTGTTTAGTTCTTTAACTGCATATGACAACATTGGCACTGGACGAACGTCATTAAACATATATGTTTTTATTCCGTTTGACGCTAGCACTATTGCAGATACGTACGCAAATTCAAACGACATTCTTCTAGTGTCGTAAGAAATTACAACGCCCTTAGACATAGCTTTTTCACCAAGCGACTTTATGTATTCAGCAAGACCTTGAGTAGCACGCTTAACGGTATATACGTTCATCATATTAGTTCCAAGCCCAATTATTCCGCGCATACCCGCCGTGCCGAATTCTAAATCTTTGCCAAATCTATATTCTATTTCTTTCTCGTCTTTTTCAATTTCAGTAAGTTCCTTTATCTCTTTTTCAGAAAGTTTATCTGACTCAAGCCAATTTTTATACAAATTTATATACATATACGAATTTCTCCGCTATTTATTTATTATCTTGACTGTTATATTATACATAAATACACAAATTATGTCAAAGATTTTTTATTTTTTAATGTTCATATTTACCCTTTTTTATTTTTTAAAAGTTTTTTCCACAAAATTTTCAAAAAACAAATTATAAACAGTTGACATTCACTTATTTTTTAAGTATAATTAGTTAGCATTGTTTCTGGAAAGATGATGCGGGTGTAATTCAATGGTAGAATTCCAGCCTTCCAAGCTGGCAGCGTGGGTCCGATTCCCATCACCCGCTCCATATTCCCTTTAGGGCGAAGGCATTATGCACCTGTAGCTCAGTTGGATAGAGCATCGGCCTTCTAAGCCGAGGGTCAGGGGTTCGAATCCCTTCAGGCGCACCATAAATGGCGGGTGTAGCTCAGTTGGTTAGAGCGCAAGATTGTGGTCCTTGTGGTCGTGGGTTCGATTCCCATCACCCGCCCCACTAAAACAAATCATACAGGGGTGTCGCCAAGCGGTAAGGCAACGGATTTTGATTCCGTCATTCGTAGGTTCAAATCCTGCCACCCCTGCCAAACAATTTGTATTGTGGCTAGATTTGATGGGGGAGAAATTTTGCGATTGCAAAATTGTACACTATTGAATGCCAAACAACGAGATAAGGCAATTAAGTGGACTAAAACGTCCAGTGGACGTTTTATCGGGGCGGCGTGCAAAACGCCAAATCCTGCCACCCCTGCCATACAAAAACCTTTAGAGGAATGTACCTTTAGCTCAGTTGGTAGAGCAACTGACTCTTAATCAGTGGGTCCAGGGTTCGAGTCCCTGAAGGTGCACCAATAAATGATTCATTAGCTCAGCCGGTAGAGCACGTGACTTTTAAT
>JAZNMA010000020.1:0-6783 GCA_045579345.1 Christensenellaceae bacterium
CGAAGCATCAACATGAACATATAAACCGTTACGCACCTTAACGATTTTTTTAGAACGGACTTGTCCCGTTATCCAATTTTCGTATTGTTTATCATTTTTAAAAT
Organism: Christensenellaceae bacterium; assembly: GCA_045579345.1. Lineage (GTDB taxonomy): Bacteria > Bacillota > Clostridia > Christensenellales > Borkfalkiaceae > UBA1259. Next base: position 105 of record JAZNMA010000020.1, read on the forward strand.
TTCCTATTACGTCCTTTTTAGTGAACGTATAAGGCAAAAATTTAACCATTTACTAATCCTCAAAAAATCAATTTTAACTATTTTAGCATAAAACACTGTAAAAGTCAAGGGGTTTGTGTGCATTTAGTTAAAACATTATACCTAATTTTCGTAATTTCCGCAAAAAAATCAACGGATTTTGCGCATTTTAAGTATAACCAGTATTTACTTTAACCGTTTTGACGCAAAACACTGATAAATGCAAGTATTTTGTGAGTGTTTAGTTAAAAAGAAAAATCGGTGGTAAGAACCACCGACCTGTTTTCAAAAAATTATAATAATTAAAAACCTTATCAACAATTAATCGTCTATTTCATCAAAGAACTTATCGTCGAAAAACTCTTTGAGAGTAATACCTAAAGTTGCAACGATTTGATATATTGTATCTAGTTTAACAGTTTTATATTTTCCATCAACAGTAACTGATATAGTAGAACGTGGAATACCACCATTCTTATAAAGTTGATATTGTGTCATGTTGCGTTCAGCAAGTAAATTTTCTACTCTTTTCCCTACCGCTTCTGATAACTTCATATTGCCTCCTTGCGTTTACTACAATAAACGTTCATTGCAATAATTATAGTTTGTGCAATTTAATTTTTAGTTTATCGTGCCGAACGCTTTTCAAAATGTAGTTTATTGTGATAAACTATTGATTATAGGAGGCGTTTAATGATAATTACATTTTGTGGGCATTCTAATTGTTTGTTTAGTGATGAAGAAAAAGAAAAATTTAAACAACTTCTTATTAAGAAAATAAGAAAAAATCCCACCTGTAAGTTTTACTTAGGTGGGTATGGTGATTTTGATAGTTTGTGTTTACGGACTTTACGAGAATTAAAAACGGATTGTCCTGATATTGAGTTGCTGTTTATAACACCCTATCTTGATAAAAATTATAGCAAGTTAGAATTAGCAAAATATCATTATGACGACGTTATATTTCCTCCTATTGAAAACGTTCCACGCAAGTTCGCCATATTAAAAAGAAACGAGTGGATGGTTGAAGAAGCTGATTTAGTTATTGCTTATGTTAAATATTCCTGGGGTGGTGCCTCTAAAACATTAGAACATGCTAAACGCAAAAAGAAGCCAATTATAAATCTTGCAACAAACATCTAAATATAGTCAAAGGTCTGCTGGGGTTCTCCATCAGACCTTTCTAGTTATTTACCACAAATGTTTTTATCCAAATTTAATGCACAAATATAACAACCATAATGGCATTTGCTACAATACTGCTTTGCTCTAAACCGATCAAAAGCACCCGAATTCCAAGCTTCGAATATATTTTTGTTTTTAAGGCTTATCGAAAAATCTTCCTTATTCCAACCAAATGAACAAGGATATGCATTCATCTCACAATCAATATACATGGAAAAGCGAGCCGCCTCACAATATTCTAAACTTTCCTTAGCAATATTCACACCAAAATTCTTCAAGGCTGGCGTTTGGCACGAATCAAAACCAACTTTAAAATCATATTTTTCTCTCGTCGCTACTTTAATAAAATCAATATAGTCTTTATTTTTACTATTAGGTGTTTTGCTTTCAATGCGGCAATCAATTGTCTTATGTAATAAAAACACAACGGCATTTATTCCTCTTGGGAATAAACCGTTTTGTAATCTATATATTACCTCTTTTATATTATCCATTGATATTACATAATGGATATTCGTCCTACAACCAGCCGCAACTAGTCTTTCAATGGCATTTATCGTTTGTAAATTAGTTTCGTTTCCATTTTTATCAAGTTTTGAATAATATGAAACCGCTACAGCACCACAATATTTCTTAATTAAACTTATTTCTTCATCTTTCAAATCAAAACCACTAGTGGTCAAATTTGGAACAATACCATTTTCAGCAGAATATTTTAATATTTCTCCAAAATATTCATGCTTGTTAGGGTCACCAGCTCCACCCAAAGCAATTTGAAATGTTTTCCCCTTACTTTGCCTTACAATATCTTTATAATCTTCTAAACTCATATTGAGTCTTTTTCTAACTAGTGCATGTTGATAACAATCTACACCAACATTTTTACATAAACCTTTTTCAGAAGCTAAACAATGCCCCATAATTCCAACATCAATTAATTCAGGATAGGACCTCTGAGTGGGTTCTATTTTTGATTCTTTGTTGTTTTTTATAACATTACTTCTTAATAAAAAACCATTCTCTTCATTAAATATTTCAAAAAACTTGTATTTTTTATCTTTATATATTTTCATATCACCAAGCGCAATTCTTCCCATCCATATAAAAATCTTTTTCATCTATCACGAAGCAATCCATAGTCATATAAGAAGCAAGGCATTCATCGTCAGAACTAGTATATCCCAAATAAACCCTATAACCCTTTTTAACTAATTTTTTATATTTTTTAGCGCTACTTTTCCCAAAAATTTCAAGAATCTTATCATATGTAATTTCATCGATTTCAAACCATCTCAAGCCGCGACTGGTTCCATAAATAATTTCCCTAGCCAATTCACGACCAAATGGGTTCATTCTTGAATCCTTCTTGAAACCCAATTTTTTCAATAAATATTCTTCAGTAAGTTCTTCCTTGCAAATTATCATAAAATTTGTTGAAGAGCTATTCGTTACAAAACCATCTCTAATTTTCATTTGCTTGCCATCCTATAAATTCCTTTATCATTTTTGCAAAGTTATCATAATACGAAAAATTATCTATCTGTCCATCTAAAGCCTTTTCAATGTCTTTACAATACAATCTTTTCGGCACAACTTTTTCTATCGCTTTATCATCTACATTATATTTTTGTATAAGAAACTCTTTATAGGAAGAAAACTCTTTTCGATAAAATCGAAGGTATTCCAAAAACAAATTTCTAGCACCAATGCAATAGTAATCATAAATGCGTGAAATAATTGTTCCCGCATAGCTATTTTTACGCACTCCAAAATATTTATATATTCCTATTTTACTGGTTCTTAGTCCCTTTATGAACAAAATATAATTTTTACTCCTCATCTATAATATTATTCTCCTTCATAAATTCTCTAATATATTGAAGAACATCTATACTAGAATTGATTTGTTCATGAAAATGGTAATCCCTGTCTCGTAATTCTAGAATAGTGCTTTTTACTTGTTCATTTTTCGCCATTATAGCAATCTCGTCATATAAACCTTCTTCAAGCTCTAAAACATCACTATTAAAGTTATACCTCTCTTCTGGATAATAAGCAAAAAGCATGATGAAAAAATATTTTATTGCTTTCGGTAATTCCGCTTCTAATTTTAAAAGATACTCTAACCTATCATATAAACTATTTATATATCGCTCGTCGTCATCTTCATACGGATCCCTTTTTACAAGTTCATTAAACAAATCCAAATACACCTGTTCTTCACAGTCTAATAAAAATGAATTAAATGTTGAAAGACCGAGGTTTCCCCCAGTTATTTCATCATTAAACAAAAAGAATAATAGTTGTATTCTTACTGCATTATCTCTTTCAAAGAGGGTTTTTATATACTCTTTTTCGTAAGGCTCTAAGCTTCTTCCATCAAGAAATATTAATGTTAATCCGAAATCGCTAAAAAAGTTTTTAGGCTTTGAATAATTATCTCTTGACCATATTCTTGGTTTACTATTTCCATATTCCTTCAACAATTTTTCTCTTAAACAATGCTGTCCCACAAGGCCAAAATGATAATAACCATACTTTAACATTCCTTCTAACGGAGAAGCATGTTCCTGTTGCAGTTTTTGAAGTATTTCAAAATAATTACTATATTCGTTATCATCACTATCTTCTGATTTAATAATTAAATATCTTGCAAGGCAAAAATCTCTAAATTCATCAAAAACAAAATATAAAAACTCATTGACTCTTTCAGATATTCCAATACCATTTTTCACCGTTTTACTTATCAATAAATTGTTATCCAACACACTAAAAAACTCATTTTTTTCAATATTGGAAAGCGTTATTTTATCAATATCAACTTTGTCGTAACATCCACTAGAAATCATATTATACGCAATGCTCTCAATAATTCTCTTCAAATTGACATTTGGATGCTGCAAACCAAGTTTTTCAATATATTTAAGGTAAATCTCAGCATTTTGAAATTCTAAATGGTCTAAATCTTTTCCCGAATTAACCTCAAAAAATATCCTCATTAACAACAAAGATTGAGCCAATCTTAAACGAACATTGTATGAGAAATTCTTGGGTACATTAAAATAATCACTATAGAGTATAAAAAATCTTCTAATAGCTGCTTCATCATAGTCGTTTGTAGCTAATTCATACTTATTGGGTAATATTTTGGCTTTATCAAAATATTTTTGATATCTACATTCAAAATATTCGCTACGGCAAGACATCAAAACTTTTACTCTACTATATTTCTCAAAATACTCACAAACTTCTCCAATTGAACTTCTAAACTTTTCGTTGTCGTTTTCGTTAATAGCGTCAATTATAATAAAAAAATACTTATTTCTTAATCTAAGTAAAATATTTACTATGAATAAAAACCATGTAGGATGATTTTTAGACTTCCAAAATAACGGGAGCGTCTTTATTATATGCTCTTTAACTGTTTCGTCAACATCTCTAGAATTTATTAACAAGCAGGGATATTTGTTTTTTATTAGCAGCTCAGTTGCCCTACATAATAAATTGGTCTTACCATTTCCAGCGCTTCCAATTAACATCAAGTTTTTGCTCTTTATTTTTGTAACATTGTCTAGCAATTCAGATATAACCCTAACACAACTATAAGTTATACTACTAACAAAATGCACCAAATCACCAAGTTGTTCCTCTTTATCTTTATGATTTTGTTTATAATTCTCTAAAACATCTCTTGTTTGAATTAAAGTTTTTTCAATTTGGTTAATAGTTGAAAAGCAACAAATATGATAATTTATTTCACGCTTGAACACTATCTTAAATTTTTTTCCTACGTGACCTCTAAACAACAAATTATACTCTTTTATTATTCTTTCTTTCCATCGAGTAGAAAAAAAGAAATATCTTAACTTTTCCATATTGTTATTTAATTCAACATATAGCTGCGGTATATATTTTTTATTATCTTTAAAAACGTTAATTTGCTGTTTGCTTAACTTATTTACATTACGACGAAACAAAATAAGACACGCAACAAAAACCAGTATTACACAAACAAAGGCAATTACACTATAAATTGTTTGTGCTTGGCCAATCTTCTCTATTAATACTTCCCATATGGATTTTTGCGCTTGAGCATTTTCTCCCATTGTCCTTCTCCGTATTGTTAAATTAATAATATAGTAAATATTATACCATATTTTGACAAAAATTGCAATGTGTTATGATACTCAATACATAATTCGCTGAATCATATTTCTCTGAAACGCAAAAAGCCGTTTCAGTTTAACGAAACGGCTTTTTTATTGTTTATAATTATTTCTTCTTTTTGTCAGTTAAATCATAACTTAACGCTAGTAAAAATTTGAGATTGCTTTCCGTTGCGCTGCCGTCAAGGGCGACGGTTAGCCAGTGTTCTTTGTTCATGTGATAGGCTGGGAATATCCCCTGTTGCCCCCACATTGATGGAACGATGTTTGCGTCGCACTTTAAGTTCACAACGTCAAATTGCCCATCTTCCTTTATACCAAGCTTGATTTTATCAATAGTCATAATCACGGCAAACCATTTATTATTGCTTTTGTGGCGAAAAACGGAAAAGAAAGGATATTTTATCCAAGGATATTCTGGGTTAACACCATATGTATCAAAAATGTATTTTTCTAGTTCTTGTCTATTCATTGTAATTTTGACCTAAAACAAAGTCTAAATATTCTTTCGTGCTTGCCATAATTGTCTAATAAAATATGAATTTTACTATTTATTTTAATTTCCCTAATTTTGAAGTGTTTGCAATAACTATAAGTGTGGTTTCAGCATCAAGCACCTGCTCAGGAGTAATATTTGCGTTAATATTTTCGCCTTTCTTAATGGCAACTATATTAAACCCGTATTTTTTGCGAAGGTTTAACTCTATCAAGTTCTTTCCACACCACTCTTTTTTTACGTCAATTTCAACAATCGATACGTCCTTTGATAGAGATATCATATCAATAAAACCAGAACTTAATAGGTTTTTGGCAAGGCGAATTCCCGATTCATTTTCGGGAAATACTACCTGATCGGCACCAACACGAAGCAGTATTTTTTGTTGCATTTCGTTTGCACATTTTGCAACAACAGTCTTAACACCAGCCTCCTTGCAAAGTGTGACTGCCATCACACTTGCTTCAAGATTGCTCGCCATACACACGATGACGGTATCAATATTACCTATACCAAGGCGAGAGATAACCTCCGCATCGGTCACGTCTGCGCACTTGCACACTGGCAAATATGCCGCCACATCGTTAACGATTTTTTGTTCAGAATCAATAGCGATAACCTCCATACCGCTATCTACAAGTTCTTTTGCCACGGCTGTGCCGTATCTTCCTAATCCAAAGACTGCGTATGTTTTCTTCGTTTTCATAATCTTCTCCTTATCCTATACTGATATCTTCCGTTGGCTCGGAAATAACGTTCTGACTTTCATTCTTGCTACCAAACGCCACTGCAAGTGAGATTGGACCGACTCTGC
>JAZNMA010000021.1:0-2108 GCA_045579345.1 Christensenellaceae bacterium
ATTTGGCGTTGATAGCCAAAAGAGAATTGCAAAACTAAATAAACTAACCGAAAAATGTGCAAGGTTTGGAATAGACGTTTTTCCCTTCCTTATAGGGCCACAATCTTTTCAAGAAGCATCAATGATTAAAAGATATGGCAAAGAAATGCACGAAAAATATAAAGACCAAGTTGGCGGAAACGCCTATGCAGGTCCGCAAGCATTTTGCCTTAATACAGAACTAGGCAAGAAATATCTGGAAGAAGCAATCGAAAACATTTTAATTTCCGCACCAAAGATAGGTGGCTTTATGTGGGTTACCATAGGGGAAAGAACAACCCATTGCGGAAATTCTTGGCCAGATGCAGAAGGTGGATGGAAAAACCTTTGCCCTCATTGTCAAGGAAAGGGAAAGGGAGAACTAACTGCCGAGCAAGTTAATATAATAATGAGCGTTATAAAGCGCGTTGCCCCAGACAAAGAGTTTGTTAGTCACGGATATGGTTTTAGATGCGAGTCTAACGAAGAAATAACTTCTTTTTCGCAAAAAGTTGATAAAGATGCAAAGCTATTATACACTTTTGAAGATGCGGGATGTGCTATGCAATTAGGCAAAAAACGATACGCAACCGACTTTTTCTTGTGCTATCCGGGGCCATCTGATTATTACAAGCATTGCGCAAAAGAGGCGATAGCTAACGGAAACGAAGTTTATGCAAAAATGCAAATAGCATGTGCGCACGATTTAGCGTCCGTTTTATATATCCCCGTGCCAGGGCTAACCTACGATAGAATTACCAAAGCAAAAGAACTTGGTGTTACGGGCGTGCTAGAAAGTTGGTTCTTTGGCGATTATCCTTGTATGATAACTAAAGCCGTTGAGAAATTGTGTTACAATGAAACTAGCAACGGAAAGGAAGAATTCTTAAAGGAACTTTCTTCTCTGTACTGGAAAAAAGAAGACGTTCCTTTTGCTGTAAAAGCTTATCAAGCATTTGAAGAAGGATATATAAACTACCCCGTAAACACAATGTTTAACTACTATGGACCTATGCACGACAGCGTGGTGTGGAAATTGCAATTGCTTCCAAAGAATTTTGGTTTGCCAAGAACGTGGCAGTTGCAAGATTCTCGTGATGGGGACAGAATAGGAGAATGTCTATTCCAAAACCATACGCTAGAAGAAGCAATTTTGTTAACCGAAATGGTGGTTGAAAAATGGGAAGAGGGCATAGGCGCACTCAAAAACACTAGCGAGTGGGGAAATCTTTCAAACGACCTTATATCAGTTCCGTTGGCACTTGAATTGTTGTTTAGGAGTGGACTAAACGTTCTTAAATTCTACAAACTGCGTGACGATTTGGGGTATCAAAAAAGAGATGCTAAAACTATTTTAGAAGAGATGAAAAAAATCGTTCTAGAAGAAATTGAGCATAGCGAAAAAATGATTCCCGTTTGCAAAGCCGATAATAGAATAGGCTATCACTCTGAAGCAGAAGGATATAAATTCTTCCCAGAGCAACTAGAAGATAGAATTAAATACCTAAAAAATCTATTAGAAACGGAATTTAGAGAAGTTGAACAAAGGATAGCAAAAGGACAAACACCACTTGCTTATTACGACGGAATTGAAGAAGGAATAACAAGCATAAAGGCGGGTAGAAAAGGTTTAGAAAGCGCAGAGTGGGGCGTTCTAGAAGAAGGACAAAGCAAGTTTAGAATTGCAGTAGATGAAGAACAGATTGAAATTGAAATAGTTTCAGAACTAGTAGAAAACTTCTTTTTTAACCCAGAATATAGGCTTGGTTTCCCAGAAACTTCTTTCGTTATTAAGCACGACGGCAATATAACTTTCTGGAGAGATGCAGACGGTTATCACGGCGTAAAAGAAGAGAGAAGACAAAAATACGTTGATATGTGGAAGGTGGAAAATCTTTCTACTGACAAGGATACGCATATTATAATGCGCGTTAAAAAGAAAGACGCTGGGTTTATAAAACTTCCGTTTAAATTTGCGATAAAGAGTTATATGGGCAAAACGTGGTGCGTTGAACAAGGCGTTCCAACAAACGGACTTGGAAAAATGATAGCATCCCCTGGTAATTATGGGTGGATAAAGTAGATAATTA
>JAZNMA010000022.1:0-3569 GCA_045579345.1 Christensenellaceae bacterium
CATACAACGTTTTCGCCAATGGTTACGCTGTTCCCGTTTGCATACACGTTTGTTGCACTATTTACAAGCAAATTGATATCGTAAAAGTTTACGCTGTCATTGATAACGATATTGTTCGAATAAGTCATTTCCAACGTACCGCCCGTAATCGATACCGATTTATTGTGATTATTCCAAGTATCTATCGTTACCGTATCTTGAAGAACGATCACGCCCCCGTCGACGACTTCATCCAAAGCCTTTTCGAGAGTTTGGAAGGGAGCACTGATAGTGCCGATATTCGAATCAACGCCGTTAGTAGAAACGTAAACAACTTGCCCGTTTTCTTCCGCATTAACAATCGTAGTCATTTTATTAACAGCAAACAAAGTTAACGCCATTGCGCATACCGATAACATACCAATAATTTTCTTTTTCATAGTTGCTCCTTTATTAACCGTTGTTTTGTGTAAACCAATCACTATTCCAACCGCCTAAATCATCCGCGGCATCATTCTTTGAATTTGTAATAACGTCATTGTTTTCAAAAAAGATAACCTTAATAATCATCTTTTCGTATTCTTTCATTTTTGTTCACCTATTTTAATAAACTTCCGTATCTTTTGCAAATACAATCAACGGTGCAGTCGCCCAAGGATGGAACAAACTTGTATTCCACTTTTGATTTTTCCCCCACGCTTCAAAGGTTGTTGTAGCTCCTTCCCCTAACATATTCAACCACGCGCCTTTATCCGTTGCAAGTAGTTCCGCCTTTTCTCGTTCGCCGTGTTTCATGAGCGCCGCCAACGTAAAATACGCCATATAAACGCCCATACTCGTTAATTTTTTTTGACATATATATTCTACGATTTTTCGTTCTTTTGTTTCACTCATCCCAATATCAAACAACAGCGGTAAAACGTTAGAATGAACTGCCGAATGTGTTTTTTGTGTCGAATCACAATACAACCCTGTTTCTTTATTATAAAACGCATTGATAAACGACTTTTCAACGTTATCTATTGCAATATTTACCTCTTCCCCTAAAATTTCGCAAATGTCTTGGTACGCTTTCAAGAAGCCAATCCAAAAGGCATTCAGCACGTTATGCTTCCCATAACCAATGGGTTTTGTCAAAGGGAAATTATAGCCATCACGCAAGTTGTCTGGCCAATCGACCAAATTCCATTTTTCCTTAACGCCTTCTATCAGTCCATCCTCTTGCGAATATTGCATAAAATATTCATAAACGCCCGTTATATAGGGAAAAGTCAAGCGTAAAAAATCTTTATCGTTATCCCGCTTATACACCCACAATACAAGTGCAGGTAAAAGCAAGGAATAATCAGCGATTTCTTGCATAAACGAAGATGTTGACACAGCCATAACGCCCTTACAGATAAACGCAGAGCCACAAAAATCTATAATGGCTTTTTTAATCAGAGTCGTATCACCCGTCAAAACACATTGAGCTCTCCCCGAAACGCATACGTCACCAAGATATTGCCCCTTTTCTCTTGTTGGGCAATCCACAAAGACTTCCTGTGTACCGTATTTTATAGTGTTTTCACAAAGCTGTAATACCTTTCTCAACTGTTCATTATCCGTTTCGTAAACCGATTTTTTCTCGTAAGGATAATGCCGTACCTGCATTTCAACATCACGCACGGAAGCCCCCTCGGGAATCATAATTTCACAATAGCGAAACGCCTTATAATCAAACTGATCTAAAACGTCTTCTTTTCCCGATAAAATCCATTCTTCTTCATATCGGCAATTACAGCGCATATCAAATCGAACGCTGCCGTCAGGATTCAATTCTTCTCCAAAACGCAATAGAATTTTGTCCCCTTGTTTTCCCTTCGCTTTTGCCCTAAGATACCCGACCATTTCTTGCCCGAAATCCACAAACAACACTTCGCCTTTTCTTTCGGTATAGATGGGCTTTTTTAAATACACGCTCAGCGGCTGTATCGGGGATTTTTGCAAAATATAATCCGTCTGTTTATAGATGCTTGCTGGTTTCCATTGACTGTCGTCAAAAAGTTCTTTCTCAAAGCCTACTTCCTTTGCAGAAGAATCATATCTTTCCGCAAAAGCCGTTTCATAGCCGATAATTCCGCAAGAAGAATATCCCGTATGTGTCGCAGTAAGCCAACTCTCATCGCTTACCAAGGCTACCTTACCGTCTAAATACAGTTCACACCAAAACATCGAACGCAAATCGCCCGATACCCAAACTCGGTTAATAAGACCTTGATAATAGTTATGTACAGCAAACGTATTTACTCCCTCTTTCAAAAAAGGAGTTACATCTATCTCCATAAAATAATAGTGGTCAGGATAAGACGGAGGCGGGCCTTGCGTAACATAAACATCGTTGATATACAACTTAAAATAATCGTCCGCCGTTATTTTCAATATCGCCTTGCTGGCTTTTTCCAAAACCACTTTTTTGCGGAATAAAGTATGCCGATTGTATAAACTCTCAGCATGTTTTTCTGTTTGATTAGGCGATAATTCCTTGTGGAATACGTCTATCGGTTTTAAATTTTCAAAATCTTTATGACAAATAAATTTCCCTTGCATATTCCACCTGCTTGCATTAAGTAATCAGCCTAACAAGGTTTTCAAAATCACCTGCGCATACACACGGGCTATAAAATCGTTCGGGTGATTGATATTATTCCCTGTCATATCTCGATAACGTTTCCCCGTCGCTAAAATATCCCAATGAATCTGCGTCATATCGGCAACTGCCACAAAAGGATATTCTTTTTCAAGTTCGTACAGTTTCTCGGCAAATAAGGGCTGATTTTTGAGCCAGTCCGTTTCTACATTTGGAAGCATCGGTGCAACCAAAACCACTTCGCCGTCAGGGTTAAATTTCTTAAAGCGGCATACCATGTCCGCAATCATTTGCTTATATTGGTCTAATGGAGTTCCCCTATCGTTCATTCCATAGCCCAAAATCATTAAATCTGCTTTTTCAGCCAAAACTCTTTCGTCAAAAGCATTTAAGCCGTTGACCGTCGCCCAACCGCCAACCGCTACGTTTCGTACTCCCACTGTTGCCTCATAAATATTTTGCAGTTTCTTTTGAACCATTACAGGGAATGAATCCGCATACGGCGGTACGTTACCACCCAAATCCGTTCCGCTGGAATTACACCCCGTCGTAATGCTGTCCCCATAAAAAACAACGTTCAAGCGTTTCTCTTTTGACAACAATTTTATCGTATTTGGGAAACGCTCACCCTTTCCTTGCGGAACTTTACCAACCCATTTATCATCGTGCGTATAGGAAATCGCAAACTGCTTTTTGGTATACGTATCTGTTTCGCCATAGGTCATATATTCCCTGCCTGCTACATAGTCAGGACAACGGGATTTTTCCACAGCAATTTCATACTGACCTGGAATAGCTGCATAAATATCCTCAAAATTTGCATATGGCATACTAGCCTTTCGCAAACGTTTGATGACGTTCCCCTCTAAAACGAAGTCAACACCTTCCACGTATTCTTTTTGCAGCCCGTAATCATATACACCGAGAATTTTGGTGGGTGCATATAACAATTTACACTCCC
>JAZNMA010000023.1:0-20599 GCA_045579345.1 Christensenellaceae bacterium
GCCGAAGCCATTTATCCGAAATTTGAATAATATGGTTCGACTTTGTCCGATTTGGTGCCGCTGGCCGGAGTCGAACCGGCACGGGGTATTAGCCCACTGGATTTTGAGTCCAGCGCGTCTGCCAATTTCACCACAGCGGCATTTTCTTTAATTTACAGTTGCATTTATATATTATTTTTGCTAAAATTATATATATGTAGAAGTTTTTATCACTTCTTTTCTTGACTGCTATAAGATAATAGCATAAATTTTAATTTATTGCAAGCATATAAAAGGATTTTTTATGGAAAAATTAGTCTTAATCGACGGAAACAGTTTAATCAATCGCGCTTTTTACGCTATGCCCGTGCTTTCTACTAAAGACGGCACCCCCACTAATGCCGTTTACGGCTTTATGAACATGTTTTTTAAAATGCTCTCCGATATTAAACCCAAATTCGTTGCCGTCGCTTTTGACCTTAAAGCACCGACTTTCCGCCACAAACTTTTTGCCGATTATAAAGGCACGAGAAAACCCATGCCCGACGATTTACGCCCTCAAATTCCCCTACTTAAAGAACTTCTTAAAACCATGAACGTGTGCGTTATCGAAAAAGAGGGCTCTGAGGCTGACGATATTATTGGTACCATTGCTAAAAGCACCTCGGTTAAAACTTATATTTTTACAGGTGATAAGGACTCTTTTCAGCTAGTCGACGACGAGACCGAAGTGCATTTTACTAAGCGCGGTATTACAGACGTGGACGTCTATACTGCGGAAAATTTCACAGAAAAAACCGGTCTTGTTCCCGACCAGATTATAGAACTTAAGGCACTTATGGGCGACCCCTCTGACAATATCCCCGGCGTTTCAGGCGTGGGAGAAAAAACTGCTATTAATTTGCTTCAAACTTATAAATCTGTGGACAACGTCTACCAACATATAGATGAAATCAAAGGAAAGCTTAAGGAAAAGCTGGAAACAGAAAAGGAAATTTGTTATCTTTCTAAGACTTTGGCGACCATTGACACTGCTTGCGGTGTCGACACCGACTTAAACAAAATGATTATTTCTCTGCCCTTTTCAAGTTCAGTAAGGCGTCGTTTTACCGAGCTTGAATTCAAAACTCTTTCTAAAAAAGACGAGTGGTTTGAAAGCGCATCTTCAAGCGATGAGCAAAGCGATAAAACCTCGTCTAACGCTACGGCAACGCTTGTTAAGATAGAATCGCTCGACAACCTTTCGCCCCTTTTAGAAAAGCAAGTTCTCTCTTTTTATATTCACCAAAGCTCAATACACTTATCCGACGGAGAAAGTGAATGGCTAATCGCCATTCAGCAAACAATACTTGACGATGGCTTTAGCTTGTCGGCTGTATTGAACGCGCTTAGCCCGATTTTTAATTCAAAGAGCACTCTTATCGTATACGACAAGAAAAAACTGCGTCACTATCTTAAAAACACCGTTAAAAGTGATTTAACCGCGCCTTGTGAGGACGTTTGCTTGATGAAATATTTGGCGGATTTTTCCGGCAAAGACGAAACTTTTAAAGAGGTTGCTGAAGAATATAATCTTTCGTTTAGCACGCCTGCTCATTCGCTATTTTTAGCTTATCAAGCACTAAAAGCAAAACTTGTTAAGCAGGAAATGCTTTCGCTTTATAAAGACGTGGAATTACCGCTAAGTGACCTGCTTTTTAAAATGGAAGTAAGCGGGTTTAAGGTGGATAGCGTAGCCTTAGCCGAGCTTGGCAAAAAATTTGGAAGAGACATATCTCTTTTAGAAGAGCAAATTCGAGCCTCTTTAGGCGAGAGTGATTTAAACGTTAATTCTCCTAGACAGCTAGGCGTGATACTGTTTGAAAAGTTGCAGTTAGCTAAGGGCAAAAAAACAAAGAGCGGATACTCCACCAATGCGGAGATTTTAGAAAGCATGGAAAATCTACACCCCGCTATCCCGCTTATATTAAAGTTTAGACAGCTTCAAAAGTTGCGCTCTACCTACATCGAGGGCTTTAAGCCGTTAATTGAAAAACCGAGTGGTCTTATACACACCTCTTTTAACCAAACAGTGACCGCAACGGGCAGGCTTTCTAGCAAAGAGCCTAACCTTCAAAACATACCTGTGCGCGACGAAATGGGAAAGGAACTCAGAAAATTTTTCGTGCCCAAATCTAGCGAACGCATTTTAGTCGGTGCGGACTATTCACAAATCGAACTGCGTCTTTTGGCATCTTTTTCCGAATGCAAGAGTTTAATCGATGCCTTTAATAACGGTCAAGACATTCACGCGCAGACAGCTTCAAAGGTCTTTGGCGTTCCATTAGACAAGGTCACCTCCAAAATGCGTAGCAGTGCAAAAGCGGTTAATTTCGGCATAATTTACGGCATAAGCGAGTATGGACTTGCAAAAAACTTAAAGATTGAAAACTATCAAGCGCGCGAATATATTAATTCCTACTTTAAAGAATATCCCGAGGTAAAAGAGTATATGAATAAAAACGTCGCTTTAGCTAAAGAAACTGGTTATGCAAAAACTCTTCTTGGCAGAAAGCGGTTTATTCGCGAACTTTTGTCCTCTAACTTTAATCTCCGTCAGTTTGGCGAGCGCGTTGCCATGAATATGCCTTTGCAAGGAAGTAGCGCGGATATTATTAAACTGGCTATGCTGGGCGTGGATGCGCGCTTTAAGAAAGAAAATCTTAAGTCTGAACTTATTTTACAAGTACACGACGAACTTATCGTGGACGCATACTTAAGTGAAAAAGAAAAGGTAATTAAAATTTTAACCGAAGAAATGGAGGGGGCTGTCAAACTTTCCGTTCCCTTAACGGTAAGCGTTGGGTGCGGAAAAACTTGGTTTGACGCAAAATAATTATGTCAAACAAATTGATTGCGATAACGGGCGGAATAGGTAGCGGAAAGAGTTTTGCACTTTCTATCTTAATGAGCGAAGGTTTTCACACCCTTTCAAGCGACCAAATAACCGCGGAGCTTTATAAAAAGCGCAAAATTAAACTACTCCTTAAAAAGTTGTTTCCAGACGCTGTTAAAGGGTTTTTTAGCCCTAAATTAGATAGGAATAAAATTGCCAAAACGGTCTTTAAAGACAGGCAAAAGCTTGAAAGCTTAACTGCAATCGTAACCCCGCTAGTTATTGAAGAAATAAAAAAGCGAGCAAGTCGGCTTAACGGAACGGTCTTTGTAGAAGTCCCCATTCTATTTGAAAGGGGTTATGAAAATCAATTTGATAATGTAATAGTTATCACTCGTCCACTTAAAGAGCGTATAAACAGCGTAATAACGCGCTCCAATCTTTCAAAAGAACAAGTATTAGAGAGAATTAATAATCAGTTCGACTACGAAAACGCAGACCTTTCCCCGTATATCCTTATTGTTAATGACGGCAGTGCAGAAAATCTCAAGCTAAATTTATTGAATATCGTACAAAATATATAAAGCCCTTATAAAACAAAAAAACTTATCGAATAGATAAGTTTTTTGTTTTATGCATTATTTGATGGGCTTTCTTTTAAGTGGACGCGCCCACACATGTATTCTGAATAGGAATACGAGGTTTTACCCTTAAAGCTTTTATCAAACGGCTCAACCGTAAACAACGCGGGGTACACCCCCGTTAGCAGTCCACTAAAGCTGACGTATTTGTTTCTTCCGAGATTAAGCGTAACGTCCACGCTTTTTTGTTGCATCTTTTTTATTGTCTCTTTTACTTGACTTAACGTCACCGTACTTTTTATCATACGGTATTTATTGCCGATTAAAAATTTTTTATACAACTAACAAGCAAGATTAATCTTCGTCGTCAAAATCATCTTCATCGTCGTAGTCTTCCTCGTCCTCGTCATCCTCTTCAAAATCAGACTCATCGACGTCAGGAATATCAAAATCGTCTTCCTCTTCTTCGACGCTTTCAATCTCCTCTTCCTCTTCGTCGTCAAACTCGCCTTCTTCTTCGGCAAGTTTATTAAGAGAAAGCATTTCTTCGTCTTCCTCTTCCTCTTCTTCCTCTTCGTCAAGATATTCCATCCAGGACTCGTCGTCAGGGTCTTCTCTATTATCTAAATAATCTCGTTCTTCTGCACACTTGTCGCACATCTTTGCGCCCGGCTTAACGTGATTTTGATGACAAATAGGACAAAGCTCCCAAAGATACGCATCGTCTTCTTCGTCAACTGCAAACACAAGCGTGGGACCCTTTTTGAGTTCTGCTTTACAAACGTCGCAGTACTCTTCCCCTTTAAGCATATAATTAAGGTCACATCTTGGACATTTAACATATTCAGCCATATATCAATTCTCCATATACCATATATATTTATCTCATAACACTAAGTGTTAATATTTATAAATTTTTTTCCGTTCAAAAACGCCTTAAGCGTTTTGCTTGCTATATTATATATACATAAAACAAATTTGTAAACTATTTTAATAAAGAATTTTAAATTTTTTTACTTTTTTATATAAAATAATTTATAATCAACAAGAAGTTTGGTTTATAAAAAAGAAAAGTGCCCGACAAAAACTTGTCGGGCGATAGTATTTTTTAATTAGATTGTTCTAAAAGCATCTTGTCGGCAACGAGTGCGATGAATTCACCGTTGGTCGGTTTTTCTTGACCTACGTATGCGCGCACGCCTAATATACTGTTTATTGTTTCTATTCTGCCCCTCGCCCAAGCAACTTCGATAGCGTGGCGAATGGCACGTTCAACTTTTGATGCCGTCGTCTTGTATTTTTCTCCAATCGAGGGATAAAGACGCTTTGTAATATTGTTAATTATCTCAGGGTCCTCCACTGCCATTTTGACACCTTCTCTTAGAAAATTATATCCTTTAATATGCGGAGGAATTCCGACGTTAATAAAAATCTTACTAATTTTCTCTTCTAGCGCGGTTTTCTTTACCGCGCCCACTTGCGCGTTTGTGTTTAATAAAGTTTTCTTTTCTTCTTCTAAATTGTACATTCTTTCCACCAATAGCGAAAAGTCATAAGGCTTTGCCATAAAATAATTTGCACCGACGTTCATCGCTTTAGCAATAATTTCGTCGCGAGACAATGCACTTACAACGATGATTTTTATTGGGAAATCAAGAGCTCTGACTTTGCTAATAACTGAAAGTCCATCATAGCCGGCAAGCACAATGCCGGTAATAAGGAAAGCAGGTTTTTTCTCTGCAATCATAGAAATTGCGGAAATTCCATCTGTAGCAGTCCCAACAACCGAAAACCCGGCTTCAATAAATTTCTTCTCAAGTGCATCGTTAAACTCTTTGGTATCGTGCAATAAAAACACCGTTCTTTTCTGCATATCTTTCTCCTTTTTTTAATTTCGATATTATTTTACAACATGTTTTAATAAAAAGCAAATGTTTTTACTCATTTTTGTAAAATAATAAATTAAATTAATTTTATTTTGTTCATAAATGTCGAAATATAGCGAAACACTGAGGATTTTGACAGTTGTGGAAAATAAAAAATGCGCGGAGGCAATTTTTTTATTGCTTCCGCGCGTATATTTTGGACAAAAATCAATTAATTGTTGCTATCAAAGAGTTCTTGACATTTTTGGTAGTTTGCCAACATGTTTTTCTTAATGTATGTTGCAACCTCGCTATAATTTTCGCTTTTGAAGAAAGCGTTAATTTCGCCCTTGATTTGGTTATATGCAGTCTGTAAGCTTTGGCTGTCTATCGAAGCGTCATACGCACCGTCTACTTTTTTAAGGAGGTTTGCAATTCTAATTGCCTCTTTAACGTTTGCAATCTTTGTTTTTGCGCTATCTTCAACTTTTTCTTTTACAGCCGAGCTAAGTTCATCGTATTCATTAATAACGTCTTGAACTTTAACAGCTTTTAATTCGCCGTTTACTTCTTCAAGCTCGAGCACCGCATTGCTAATTCCGTTTATCTTAGCAGAAACAATCTCCGCCTCGTCTTCAACTGTCAAATTGCTTAAGAACTTGCTTCCGCTTAAATACCACAAATCATCCTCGTCGTCATCATCGGTATCTTCGGCTACAACGAAAGCGTCGTTAAGCTCAACGTATTTAACGTATGAAAGACCGAGAGAAGAGTTGTCAACGTAGAACAAGTAGTCTTTTCCGTTTATAGTAACCTTTTCCGGGTCATACCACGTCGTCGCTACAGTGTCGTCAGAAACACGGATTTCTTTTGCGTCTTTATCGTTTAGACGAATCCTTAAAATGTTGTTAGAAGAATTGTAGTAATATACGTTGTCACCGTCTTTGAACAAGAAGCTGGTGATAGAATCGCACTTAGCAACGAGTTTCTTAGTCGTGTTGCCCATGTCTTTTTTAATCATGGTGTCTTTATAAACGTTTCCATCGGAGAAAGTATATACTTCTTCGAGTGAAACAACGAGAGTGGTTGCTACAGCGTAATCGGCAAACACTTCAACACCCGCCTTTCCACTTGCAAATTCTGCAAGACTAACTGCATAAGTTTTACTAATTCCGTTTACCGTCTTGGTGTAGAAAACAAAACCGTCTTTAATCATGCTAATAGCGTAAGTCGCCTCTTCGCTCTGACCGTCGTATATAAGCTTAGCCTCGCTGTCGCCAGCAATTAAAGCGTACAACTTATTATAGTTTTCTTCGCTACGACTATTGCCCGTCGCTTCGTTCTTGTCTTCATTATATGCTTCTGCATATACGGTAGAGGTGTAAGCCACTACAACCCCGTCCGCACCAATTTCTGGAACAAAAGTGTAAGAATCGAGCGTTTCCATCTTGTCGGTCGTTTCGTCAGTCTTAGCGATTACTTTAGCGTTGCCGTTCTTTACCTGATAACTTACAATTGAACTATCGTCATTGTCATAATATACGATAAAAACGTCACCGTTCTTTTCGACAAATCTATGCTTTAACGCAAGTGAGCTAAGAGTGAAAAGCACCTTAGTTTCCGTTCCGTCAAGCTTTGAACGAGTGATTGCCATATCGCTATAAGCGATTTCACCACTTGAGTTTTTCTCGGTACTCGGTGTTCCATAATAAACGTAGTCACCGCTAATAAAAATACCTGAATCATAGTCGCTCGCAACGAAAAGTTTGGGGACAGCAACTTTGTTTTTGCTAAAATCCGTCTTGTCTACAGCGTACAGCGCACCTTTTGATGGTTCGCCGAGCTCGTTGTCGTCAGACGACGTTCCAACGCCGTTAATATAGTATAAATAGTTTTGAGTTTCTGCAATAAATCCGCCTAAACTTTCTTTAGAAACGTCACCCCAACTGGTCATCTCTGAACCTTTCCATTTAGAAGAGCCACACCCTGACAAAGCAGAAAGCGCAATGACCATCGCCAACCCTAAAACTAAAATCTTTAATAAACCTTTTTTCATATAAACTCCGTTTGGTTTTTTGTAAACATTTACAAGCTTACCGAATATAATTAGTTATACAGATATATATTATACCCTATTTACATGAGATTTGCAATAAATTTTTTGAGTTTTTTAGAGTTTTTTCTTTTGCGTCGGAGTATAAAATGGATAAATTTGGCATTTTCAATCTTTTAAATTCTTTTTTGGGGAGCACTTTAAATAATTCGAACACCAACAGCGACACAACCGCGCACGAAGATGGAAAAAAGAGCACCACTTTAAACGACCTCTTTTCCGCGCTCTCCCCTATTTTAGGGAATAATAATAAAAAAGAAAATAACGAAACGCAAAATAAAACCACCTCGGAAAATAAAAAGCACGCGCCCTTGCAAAGTGGAATGCTCAACACAATAAAATCCCACGACGATTTTATCAAGCGCGTAAAAGAAAAAGCAGTGTTAAAAAAATAAACGCAAGGAAAATTCCTTGCGCTATTTATTTACGGTTTGCCATCATCTATTGTCGTTTTCTTGTACAAGTTTATTATTTCTTTACCTTTTTTAATTGCGTACTTTACTGCCTTTTTCGCCCCACTAACACCTCTATTCATGTCAACATAGCACACGATTAATTCACAATCGTCAATCATTTTTCTATTTGAAAAATTAATTCGATTTTTAAAATACTCTTGTTCAATCTCATAAATTAAGGTTTCAAACAAGTCGTTTTGAGAGTTTTTGTCTTTCCTCTTTCCTATCGTTGACAGCGTTGTTAAGACTAGCGTTATTTTTAAGCTCTCGTCTATTTCTCTTTTATATTTCAAACACTCTAATAAAACGATTTTATCGAATTCGCCGTGGCTTCCAACTAAAATTTCTCTATATCCTTGTTGTGTTTTTTCTTTTAAAATTTGATAAACTAGCCTTTTAACCTGCTCACTTTCTGCAACAATTCTATGCCCAAAAAACGCCATTCTTTTCATAATACCACCCTTTATAATTAATTATATCATAAAATAGAAGATATATCTTCTATGTTTGCAAATTTGTTTTGATATGATTATAGAAGATATAACTTTGGAAATAATGAATGTATGAAGTTAGAAGAAGCTATCACCAAGCGCATATACGACTTGTGTGAAAAAAACGGAATAAGCCCCAACAAATTGGCGACCCTTTCAGGCTTGCCCGCGGGCTCTATAAAAAGTATTTTTTATGGGAAGAGTAAAAATCCTGGCACAAGAACTATTCTTGATATGTGTCAGGCGTTGGATATGACTTTATACGATTTTTTTAACGACGATTTATTTAAGGATAAAGATTTAGAGGAAACATACTAGATTATTTTTTGATAAAACCAAAACGCAAGGATTTTTACTTGCGTTTTTTTATATTCAATTGTCTTTTTTGATGTGGTTATAGCTCCAATAATAATTTGATTACTACAAAACGGAGAACTAATAAATCCACTTTATACCTTGCTTGCGTCCAACGCCCCACCGCATTTTGAACAAGACAAATTTTTCATTCTCTCTTCTTTTTGATAGCGTATTGCTATAATTTGAATAAATTATATAGCATATTGCTATAATTGTCAATGAGTTGGAGAATAGACAATGAAAATTTTTCAAGAGCGCCTTTTAGAGTTAAGAGCGTTAAACAAATTGACACAACGACAAGTTGCCGAACATTTAAATATTGCGCAACCGTCTTATATAAGATATGAAAACGGCACAGCCGAGCCATCTCTTGAAAGCTTGGTTAAACTTGCCGACTTATTTGATTGCTCGATTGATTATCTATTAGGCAGAAAAGAATATTAACCCGCAAGGAATTTTCCTTGCGGGTTTTGTTTGTAACAATTATATAGTTTCAATGCTTAAAAACGAGTTAGGCAAGGCTCGGCAAGACGCGGGGCGAGATTGACCGTCTGGTCATCGAAATCCACGACGCAGACAGTAAACGATGCATAACGACGTTTATAAGCAAAACAAAAGCCATCGGAAATACCGATGGCTGTATGTTTGTTTGAAACAAATTATCTCTTTGAGAATTGTGGAGCACGACGTGCTTTCTTTAAGCCGTACTTCTTTCTTTCTTTCATTCTTGAATCTCTAGTTAAGAAGCCTGCTTTCTTTAATGCAGTTCTCGTTTCGGGTTCTGCTTGTAAAAGTGCACGAGCAATACCGTGTCTGATTGCGCCTGCTTGACCAGTGAAACCACCACCACATACGTTTACGAATACGTCGTATTTAGCGGTTGCGTCAACAAGAGCTAAAGGTTGACGAACGATGAACTTTAACGTATCAAGTCCAAAATATTCGTCGAGTGTTTTTCCGTTAATATTGATAGCGCCGTCGCCAGCAGGAACTAAACGAACGCGGGCGATTGCTTTCTTCCTTCTACCGGTTCCCCAGAATTGAATTTTCTTTTTACTTGTAGCTTTTGCCATAATTACACCTCATTAAAACTTTAAAGTTTCGGGCTTTTGCGCCTGATGATTGTGTTCTGCACCGCGGTAAACCTTGAGTTTGGTAATCATCTGACGGCCTAAGCTGTTCTTGGGGAGCATGCCTTTTACTGCTTCGTAAACGGCAACGTCTGCCTTGTTAGACATAAGTGTCTTATATTGAATTGATTTAAGTCCACCAATATGTCCTGTGTGGTATCTGTAAAGTTTCTTTTCGAGTTTCTTACCGGTAAGTACAACTTTGTCGCAGTTAACGATAATAACGAAGTCACCCGTATCAACGTTAGGGGTAAACGTGGGCTTGTTTTTTCCACGAAGAATTGCAGCTACTCTTGATGCAAGTCTACCGAGTACAACGCCTTCTGCGTCAACCACGTACCACTTTCTTTCAACGTTATCGGCGTGAGCCATATAAGTCTTCATAGTGAATTTCTCCTTAGATTTTATTTAATGTTATATAAATAAAAGTTTCGCTGTCCCCGTCCACGAAACGGGTAACACGGGAGGGCTAATCCCGAAAAGAAAACGAACTTTTCCTTATAAACGCCTAATTATATTAAATTATTTTGCATTTTTAGTCAAGCATTTTTACGGCTTTTTCTTATATTTTTTATTGTTTTTTACCTGTTTTAATATATCTATCTACATCTTGTGGTTTTTTTATTCTTTTAACCACAACTTATTTAGTATTCTACACGCTCTAAGCACAACCCTCTCGCAGGAAGCGTTCTTGCGTTTGACGGTCTTTCGCCATATTTTAACATTCTTTCAATCTCTCTCTTTTCTATCTCGCCTTTTCCAACGAGCAATATCGCGCCGACCATTATCCTAACCATATTGTATAAAAAACCGTTGCCGGTAACGGTTACCTTAATATCGTCCCCCGCTTTTTCAACAGCTATATCGTAAATCGTCCTTATCGTTGTCTTTGCTCCGCTTCCCGATGCACAAAAACCCTTAAAATCGTGCTCGCCTAAAAACAGCGTTGCCACCTCTTTCATTTTTTCAAAATCGACCTTGCCGTCTATCTTTACGCTGTATCTTTCCTTTAATGGATTTTCCGTATCGCCTAGATAAAGAGAATAACGATAAGTTTTTTTCTTTGCGCTGTTACACGCGTGAAATTCTTGCCCCACTTGTTCGCTCTTAAAAACCCTAACGTTTATTGGCAAATGCGCGTTAAGCGCTCTATAAATTTTTTCGGGCGGAATAGTGCATTCGGTGTCGAAGTGCGCAACTTGTCCTTTGGCGTGCACTCCCGCGTCCGTTCGCCCGCTACCGGTTACACGCACCTTTTCACCCGTAGCAAGAAAGACTGCCTCTTCCAACTTTTGCTGAACGGTTGTCGCATTGGGCTGAACTTGCCAACCGCAATATTCCGTTCCGTCATAACCGAGTGTAAGTTTTACCCTCATAACGCCACCGCTAATACCAAATAAAATTTATTTAAGAACACAACGCCTGTAATAAGCGACGCGATTATTACAACGCCAATTAAATCACGATACGAAACTTTCATTTTTTTATACTTCGTGCGCACTTTACTGCCCGCATAACACCTTGAATCCATTGCGTCCGCAAGTTCGTCTGCCCTACGGAACGAGGATATAAGCAGAGGAATTAGCACGGGAATAAGCGATTTTGCGCGCTTGAAAATATTTCCGCCCTCAAAGTCCGCGCCTCTAGCTTTTTGCGCTTTTATAATTCTATCCGTCTCGTCGAGCAAGGTGGGAATAAAACGCAAAGCTATACTCATTATAAGCGCGAATTCGTGCACGGGAAATTTTATCCACTTTAATGGATACATTAAACTCTCTATGCCGTCCGCAATCTCGACGGGAGAAGTGGTTAATGTCAGCAAACTCGCCCCTAAAACAATCAACGAAATTCTTAAAATAATAAATCCAGCGTTTAATAGCCCTTTATCTGTAATTTTTATTTTCCAAAGTGTAATAAGCACCTTTCCGTCACTATTAAAAAACAATTGCAAAATAGCAGATAAAATTATAAAAAAGAGTATGGCTTTCATGCTTTTTATAACCCTAAAAAAAGGAACGCGCGAAAAAGCCGTGCCTAAAACGACAAACAAAAAGCAAGCTAAAAATCCTAAAAAGTGGAATTGTTTTACCATAAACACTGCAACGATATAAGCTATAACCGCTAAAATCTTAACCCTCGCGTCCATTTTATGCACGAACGACTTTTCGGGATAATACTGTCCGAAAGCAAGGTCTTTCATCAGTCTTTACCCCCTTTTGCGTATGATTTAACCGCGTTTATAAATTCCTCTACCGACAGTTTAGTCTCTAGTTTAACACCGTGTTTTTCAAGTTCTTTTTTTAGGTAGGCGGTAAGTGGTAAGTCTAACCCCAAATTTTTTATCTCGTCAAAGTCACTAAACACTTGTTCGGGCTTGCCCGTTTTTACAATCTTGCCTTTAGAGAAAACCGCCACTTCCGTACAATTTTCGGCTACTAAGTCCATGTCGTGCGAAACTAAAATTATAGTTTTGACAAAAGTTCCGTGCAGTTTTTTTAACAGCGCGATAAAATCCCTCTTCCCGACAGGGTCTAAACCCGCCACCGGCTCGTCTAAAACCAACACTTCGGGTTTGGTTACAATTACGCCTGCAATTGCAACTCTTCTCTTCTGTCCGCCTGAGAGTTCAAAGGGCGATTTATCTTTCACTTCGTCATAGTTAAGTCCAACCGTTTCGATAGAAAAACGCACCATTTTCTCTTTTTCCTCTTCGGAAACGCTGGGCATAAAACTTTTTATACCGAACGCCACGTCCTCAAAAACCGTTTCGGCAAAAAGTTGATACTCGGGGTACTGAAAAACCATTCCGAGCCTACTTCTTAACAACTTGAAATCACATTTTTTGTCAGCCAAATCAAATTCGCCAATTTTAATTTCACCGTTACTTTTAGAAAGCTTTATAAGTCCGTTTAAATGTTGAACGAAAGTGGATTTTCCACTCCCCGTATGCCCTATTATTCCAAAAAACGCGCCCTCGTTAATAGTTAGCGACACGTTATCTAATGCAACCGTGCCTACCGCTTTGGAATTTTGATTGTAGTTATATGTTAAATTTTTAACGTCAATCCGCATAATTCCTCCGCAAGCTTTTCTTTAGAAAGTATTCCATCACCTAAGCCAAGTTTTTTAGCAATCTCCGTGCAAAGCGGTAGTTCTAAGCCGAGTGCGTTTAAGGTTTCTTGATTTTTAAAAATCTGCTCTGGCGTGCCGGAAAGCGCGATTTTTCCGTTTGACAGCACGATAACCCTATCCGCCTCAACCACTTCGTCCATATAATGGGTTATGCTGATAATGGTTACTTCATTTTCTTTATTAAGTTTTTTAACAACGCTTAAAACCTCCGCTCTGCCTTTGGGGTCGAGCATTGCCGTCGACTCGTCAAGCACTAAAATTTGCGGAGTTAAAGCAAGGACGCCTGCAATCGCAATCCTTTGTTTTTGACCGCCGGAAAGCCTTGTGGGTGAGCTAAAACGGAATTCTTCCATTCCCACGCTCTTTAATGCAAAATCTATTCTTTCCCCGATTTCCTTTCTGTTTACACCCAGATTTTCCGGACCGAAAGCCACGTCGTCCTCAACGATTGAAGCGACGAGCTGATTGTCGGGGTTTTGGAAAACCACACCCACGCGTTTTCTAATTTCAAACTCGCTCTTTTTATCGTGCACGGAAAACCCGTCCACGGTCAACGTGCCGTCGTCGGGTTTAAGCAGTCCGTTAAAAAGCTTGGCGAGAGTGGATTTACCACTGCCGTTATGCCCAATAATGGCAACGTACTCGCCTTTTTTTACGTCCAGAGAAAAGTCGTCAATGACGTTTTTTTGTTTGTTGTAAGAAAAACTTACGTTTTTAGCCGATAAAAGAGCCATAAAAAATTCCTTATAAAATGATAGCAATATTATACCAAACTGAGAAAATTTTTACAAGCAATTACGTCTTTATTTTAATTTTGAGCGCACAAATTCGACTTTATCGAAAAATTTACGCCGAATATTAGGAAAGATATATAAAAATACGGGAAATATTTTAAAAATAACATTGACTAATTCGCGCGCGCGTTGTATAATGTTGGTTGGCAAATAATTTACAATTAATATACACGGAGGAACATTTAATGAAAAAAATGACTATTGACGGCAATACCGCCGCCAGCCACGTAGCCTACGCCTTTTCAGAAGTAGCGGCAATCTACCCGATTACCCCGTCTTCTCCTATGGCAGAAGTTGCAGACGAATGGTCTGCAACAGGCAGAGAAAATATGTTCGGTCAAAAGCTCCGCTTAGCAGAAATGCAGTCTGAAGCGGGCGCGGCTGGTGCTGTACACGGCTCTCTTACCGCCGGCGCACTCACCACCACTTATACCGCAAGCCAAGGCTTGCTCCTTATGATTCCGAATATGTACAAAATCGCAGGCGAACTTCTCCCAACCGTTTTCCACGTCAGTGCGAGAGCGCTCGCTGCACATTCACTTAACATTTTCGGCGACCATGCGGACGTTATGGCTTGTCGTCAAACGGGCTTTGCTATGATTGCTAGTAACTCTGTTCAAGAAGTTATGGACTTAGCACTCGTTTCTCATCTTTCTACTCTTAAAACTAAAGTACCCTTCTTGCATTTCTTCGACGGGTTTAGAACCAGTCACGAAGTTAGCAAGATTGACGTTATCGAATACGACGAAATGAAAGCGCTCGTTGATATGGAAGATATTGCTGACTTCCGCGCTCGCGCGCTTAACCCTGAACACCCTGTTCAAAAGGGTACTGCTCAAAACTCTGACATCTATTTCCAAAACAGAGAAACGGCTAACAAGTATTACCTTGCCACCCCCGCTATCGTTCAGGAAATGATGGACAAGGTTAATAAACTTACCGGCAGAAATTATCATCTCTTCGATTACGTCGGTGCTCCTGACGCTGAAAATATCGTTGTTTTAATGGGTAGCGGTGCTGACGCTGTTGAAGAAACCATCAATAAGATGAACGCTGAAGGGCATAAGGTCGGTATGCTTAAGGTTAGACTTTATCGTCCGTTCGCAATCGATTATTTTGTGGACGCTCTTCCCAAAACCGTTAAAAAAATTGCCGTTCTTGACAGAACTAAGGAAGCTGGCTCTCTTGGCGAACCGTTATATCTCGACGTTTGCTCGGCTCTTCTTGAAAAAGGCATGACCAACATCAAGGTTGTTGGCGGTAGATACGGTTTAGGTAGCAAAGAATTCAATCCGTCTATGATTTACTCGGTTTATAAGAATTTAGAGCTTGCAGAACCTAAAAACCATTTCACCGTTGGTATTTACGACGATTTGACCAATACTTCACTTGACTTTAGTGAAAAATACGACGCTGCTCCTTTAGGAACTATTTCTTGTAAGTTCTGGGGCTTGGGCTCTGACGGTACGGTTGGTGCAAACAAAAACTCTATTAAAATTATCGGTGACCACACTGATAAGTACGTTCAAGGTTACTTCTTCTACGACTCTAAAAAGTCTGGTGGTATTACCGTTTCACACCTCCGTTTCGGCGACACGCCCATTCAGTCGGCTTACTTAATCGACGCAGCCGACTTCGTTCAATGTTCTAATCCGTCGTACATCACTCGTTACAATATGACGGGCGATATTAAGCAGGGCGGTACTTTCCTCTTCAATACATCCGCTAAAAACGCTGAAGAGTTAGAAGAAGTTTTACCTGCATCTGTTAAACGCGATATTGCTAATAAAAATATCAACCTTTACGTTATCGACGCTATTAAGATTGCGTCTGACTTAGGTCTCCGTGGCAGAACTAACACTATACTTCAATCTGCGTTCTTTAAGGTTGCTAACATTATTCCTTACGCTGACGCTGTTGAATTCATGAAGAAAATGGCTTACAAGTCGTTCGCTAAAAAAGGCGACGCTGTCGTTCAAATGAACTAC
Organism: Christensenellaceae bacterium; assembly: GCA_045579345.1. GTDB lineage: Bacteria > Bacillota > Clostridia > Christensenellales > Borkfalkiaceae > UBA1259. The sequence continues at coordinate 15,761 of JAZNMA010000023.1, forward strand.
AACGCTATCGACTCTGCCGAAGCTAACCTCATAAAAGTTGAAGTTCCCGCTTCTTGGAAAGACGCAACGACAGGTGCACCAATGGCGGCGGTTGCTGATAACAAATACTTTAAAGACATCGTTCACCCCATTCTCGTTTTAGAGGGTGATAAACTTCCCTCTTCTGCTTTCAACGCAGACGGAACTGTTCCAACCGGCACCACTAAATTCGAAAAACGTGGCGTTGCAGTAAACGTTCCTAAGTGGGATTCTACTAAATGTATTCAATGTAACCAATGTGCGTTCGTTTGCCCGCACGCTTGTATTAGACCTGTAGTAGTTGCTGAAGGTGCTGATAAGCCCGAATCTTTCGTTACTAAGGCAATGATTGGCAATAAAGGCTATGAATATAGAATTCAAGTTTCACCGCTTGACTGTATGGGTTGCGGTGTTTGCGCAGACATCTGTCCTGCAAAAGAAAAAGCACTCACTATGGTTCCGTTCGGCTCTATCGTAAACGAAGAAACGGTAAACTACGAATATAGCGAAACGCTTCCCGAAGTAAACGTTTCAGCTTGCCCCGGTTGTAAACCCTCTACCGTAAAAGGTAGCCAGTTTAACAAACCGCTCTTCGAATTCTCAGGCGCGTGTGCAGGCTGTGGCGAAACGCCTTACGTTAAAGTTGTAACACAACTCTTCGGCGACAGAATGATTGTTGCTAACGCAACGGGCTGTTCTTCAATTTACGGCGGTTCTGCTCCTACTTGTCCTTACACCACTAACAAAGAAGGCAAAGGTCCTGCTTGGGCAAACAGTTTGTTCGAAGATAACGCTGAGTTCGGTTACGGTATGAACCTCGCTGTTAAAGCTCGTCGCGCTAAGATTGAAGAAGATATGCGCGCAACCTTCGATGCTGTAAACGAAAAGACGAACGCTGCTTTCTCTGCTTGGCTTTCTGATAAAGAGGACGCTGAAAAATCTAAAGTTGCAGCTGAAATGGTTAAGGAAGCTCTTAAAACTGAAACGGCTGACGGCTTAGATTATATTAAGGGCAACCTCGACTGCTTAGTAAAACCGTCTATCTGGATTTTCGGTGGCGACGGCTGGGCTTACGACATCGGTTACGGTGGTCTTGACCACGTGTTGGCTAGCGGTGAAAACGTTAACGTTCTCGTTCTCGACACCGAAGTTTACTCTAACACTGGTGGACAAGCAAGTAAGGCAACGCCTACCGGCTCTATCGCTAAATTCGCTGCCGCTGGTAAGAGAATTAAGAAAAAAGACCTCGGCATGATGGCTATGAGCTACGGTTACGTTTACGTTGCTCAATGCGCAATGGGTTCTAATAAGCAACAACTCTTGAACGCTCTTATCGAAGCAGAAAAATACGACGGACCGTCACTCATCATCTGTTACGCACCTTGTATTAACCACGGTATTAACATGATGAAATCTCAAGACGAAGAGAAAAAAGCTGTTGATTGCGGTTATTGGCAACTTTACCGCTACAACCCCGAAAACATCGACGCTGGCAAGAATCCGTTTACACTCGATTCTAAAGAGCCTACTGGCGATTATAAGTCCTTCTTGCTCGGTGAAACGAGATACGCTTCGCTCATGAAAGCGCGTCCCGAACTTGCCGAAACACTTTTCGAAAAGACTGAAAAGGATAGCAAAGTAAGACTTGAAACTTATAAAAATCTTGCTAAAAACGACTAATCGGTAAATAGATAAAGCGCAGTTGAACTTCAACTGCGCTTTTATTTTTTAATTTTGTTTAATTAAAGAACACCACCATTAATATCATAATTAAGCCAAAGCACGGTGTATCTATCTTTTAAATCCTTTGCGTACTTTACAGCGTCTTTAATTTTCTCTATTCCATAAAAATCATAGAACTCGTTTAAGGAAAAGCCGACGCGCGATAAAATTTCTTCTATCTCTTTTGCCGTGGGCATTTCTTTTAAAATTTCTTTGATTTCCTTTTGCTTTTTATTATATATAGAATTTCTATCCCGCTTATAAGTTCTAAGTTTTTCTTGCAAAATTTCACACTCGTTAGCCACGACTCCAAAAAGTCTTTCTAAATTTTGTTTTTTCTCCTCTTCATTCTCTTTATAGCTAGAAGAAAAATCGCTCTTTAACAAATTCTCACGAATTTTTGCAGTGATGATTGTCGAGTACGCAACGTCAGTTCCGTGCGATAAATAGGGTGTGTCGTGCACGATTCCATTAATTTCAAAAAAGTGAGAGAGGTGATGCTCACTGCCCGATGCAGGACGAGAGGTGCTGACGTAGCTTATCATAATTCCAGTTAAAATAAGAGCTTCGGTTAAGACTTTTATGCTTTCTTCTTCTCTTTTTAAGATGCCGTCTGCTAAAGAAACGGTTTTTCTAACAACCTCTTCGGTCACCGAATAAACGTAGTCGCAAAAATATTCGTCGTTTACCGCGCGCGCAAGTTTCCAATCGTTTAAGGAAGAATATTTGCCGATTATGTCGCCATATCCCGATTTAATCATATCCATCGGCGCGTCTTTTAAAACGTCCACGTCGCCTATGATAGCGTACGGAAGTCCCACTGTGTAGGTCACTTTCATTCCTTTTGTTATCATTGCCGCTCCGTTTGAAGCATATCCGTCCATACTTGGAGCTGTCGCGACGATTATATATGGAATTTTTTTATCGAAAGAAACGTATTTACAAAGGTCTTGTATTACGCCAGAGCCAATTCCAACGATTAAGTCAATTCCGCTAACGGCATTTTCTATTCTTTCTATGCTCTCTTCGTTGGGGATTACTACCTTTTCCCCACTAAAAATAACTTGTCCTTTTATCTTTTGATTTAAGTTCAAACTGACCTTTTCACCCGCAACGGCGTAAGTGTTTTGGTCTGCAACTATTAATAGGTTATTAAACGGCGCGGTAATTTCTTTTAAACGATTTATCGCACCTTTTTCAATATAGACAAACTTAATATCGCAGTCGTGCCTTTTTCCGCATTCACAATCAAACCCGCTAAGAAATTTTTGAATTTCCATTTTTCTCTCCTTTGTTTAACTAATTATACTACGCATATCATCAAATGTCAAAAGTTTGGCGGTCAACTTTTTCCTCTGTTTCTATTGACTTTTTTCACTAATTATATTATAATGTAAGTACTATGGAAAAAGTTATACAAAGGAAAAAGTTTAGTTTATTAACCAAAATAGCAATAATTACCTTAGCTGTAATTTTGTTTATCGGCGTTGTTTTCGGTTGTGCGGTAGGATATTTCCGTTTATCGGTTGCGTCGTACTACGGGGCGTCTGAAAAAGCGTTCGTCATACCTGGTCTAAAAGAGGATTTCGTTCCGCAAGGTCTTGAATACGATAAAGAAAACGAACTGTTTATCTTTTCAGGCTATATGTCCGACCATTCTGCGTCCCCCGTTTATCTGACCGATAAAGACGGCAAGGTGCTTAAAAAAGTAACGCTTTATAACCTTGACGGCAGTGATTACACTGGTCACGGTGGCGGAATCGCTATAAACGGCGATTATATGTATCTTGCTGGCGGAAAAAGTAATTGCATTTTCGTTTATTCGTATCTTGAACTCTTGAATGCGGAAAACGACGATAAGCTTTCCTGCCTCGGCAGTATTTCTACCGAAAAATCAGATACCGATTACATTGAAAATGCGTTCGTGACAGTGTACGACGGAAAGCTTATTACAGGCGAATTTTACCGCGAGGAAAGTTACCCCACTTTAGACAGTCACAAAATAACAACAAAGGCTGGCGACTATAACCAAGCAATTGCCGTTGAATACTTGCTTGACGAAACCGCGCCTTTCGGCGTAAATCCTACGCCCGTTAAGGCTTACTCAATGCCCGACCAAGTGCAAGGTCTTAACTTTAACGACGGAAAAGTATATCTATCCACCTCGTGGGGTCTCTCGTTTTCACATATTTTAGAATACGATATGAGTAAACTTTCATTAGAGGGCGAAATTACCGTTTTAGGAACAACGCTTCCCTTATACGCAATGGATAGCGCGTCACTTCTTTACGACTATAAAATTCCACCCATGAGCGAGGAAACGGTATTCGTTGACGGAAAGCTATATCTTTCTTGCGAATCAGCGTCAAGTAAATATATTTTCGGAAAATTCACGGGCGGTGAATGGTTTTACGCAACCGACTTGGAAAAATTTGACGCAAAATAAACAATATATAATATAGAAAAATATAAAGATAGCCAAACCCCGATGGTAAATTAAACCATCGGGGTTTTATTTTTATCTCACTCTTCCGATTAAATAATCAACCGAACAATCAAAATACTCTGCAATCTTAATCAAACTGTCTATCGACGGCTTTGCTTTCCCACTGCTCCATTTATATAAAACCGAAGATGAAATCTTGTTATCTTTTCTAAACCTTTCTTTGGAAATTTTTCTTTCCTTTAAAATTTGGTTAAACCGCTCGGCAAACGGCAAAACCTCGTAAAGTTTTTCCTCTTGCTGATATTCGCTTACTCCTAATAAATAATCGGCAGAACAATTAAACGCATACAAGAGTTTAACAAAATTTTCGTAAGACGGCAAATGTTTTCCTGCCATAAAATTAGAAATACTCGAATGATATATTTCTGCTTTTTCACTAAGTCTTATTTGAGATATTTGCTCGTCTTTCATAAACTCTTTTAACTTTTCGACAAAATTTGACATAATTCACCAATCTTTTTAACTTTTTATAAGTAAATGGTACTCCATTATCTAATAAAAAACAAGAAAATTTATAAAAAAAAATTTTTTAATAAAAGTTTTAAAAAGTAGTGAAAAAGACTTTACTTTGTTAAAGTAATAAAGTATAATAA
>JAZNMA010000024.1:0-1596 GCA_045579345.1 Christensenellaceae bacterium
TGTTCTTCATCAACTGCAATAGAATCCAACTTGTGGTTGTTATAAAAGTAGTAAAGAAACTGGCCGTTTTCTTCGGCAGGTTGTTTTTCCTTATTTAACTTATACGCACGATTAACTTTCATACTTTTCTCCTTTTTCTTAGAGTATAACATAGTAAATATGACAATTTATGTCATAAATTGTATGATATTATATAAAAAGTAAAGAAATTGTCTTTATTGCGTCTCAAAATTAATTTATAACCCTATTGAGACGAGCATGCAAGTTATCGTGCAAGGTAACGTGTAAGACAGAGTTAAAATTTTGTCACGAAAAGTATATAAAATTCGTGAAATTTTAGAGTCGGTTTCGAAAAATAAAAATTTTTAAAGTTTCGAAAGCGAGATTTGCTCCAGAAAGTTGTGAAAAACACAATTATTTGGAGCAAATATATTGTAAACCTATTGATTTTCTCCAAATAGTGTGGTATAATACAACTATCTGGAGGAAATCAATGATTATTACAACACAACAACTAAAAGAATATTATAGTTCTCTTTCTGATCCCAAGGGCAGAATTTTAAGAGACGTTAAAAATGGCAAATTGTTTCCTTTGGTTAAAGGGATATATGAAACTGACCCGAATGCAAGCGGACACAATTTGGCACAATTTATTTACGGTCCATCGTATATATCTTTCGATTTTGTTTTGCACAATCGTGGGCTTATTCCTGAAGCAGTTTATCATACGATTACTTGTGCTACGTTTAATAAGAGAAAAATAAAAACGTATAAAAATAGATTTGGAACGTTTATTTATAGAGACGTTCCAAAAGATGTTTTTAGTTTAGGCGTTATTGCTATTATGAATGGACAGTATTCTTATCAGGTAGCAACACCAGAAAAGGCGCTTTGTGATAAGCTTTATACAATATCGCCTGTTACAAGTGTTAAAGAATTAAAAAATTTACTTTTTGAAGATTTGCGAATTGACGAAGATGCTTTTAACAAGTTGAACAAGGAAGATATATTAAAAATGGCACCGTTGTATCGTTCAACGAACTTAAATTTATTAGTAAAGCTTATAGGAGAAAGAAAATAATATGCAACAAGTTTTAGCTCAAATGCTTTCAAAATATCAAATAAGAGATATAGGCGATAAGAAAAATGCTATTAAAGAAATAGTGCAAGAAGTTGTTCTTTGTGGGCTTTCTCGTGGCGGTTTTTTTAAAGATGCCGCTTTTTACGGCGGAACTGCGCTTAGGATTTTCTATGGGTTAGATAGATTTAGTGAAGATTTAGATTTTTCACTTGTTTCGCAAAACCCTGAGTTTGACTTGACTAAATATTTTTCTTATATAGAAAACGAAACTAAGTCTTTAGGACTTAATTTTAGCGTTAGCGAAAAAGAAAAGTCTATTGATTCAAACGTTAAGTCGGCTTTTTTGAAAGGAAATACTAAGGAGCATATCCTTACTTTTTACGAAGAGTCTAACGACACGAATATTATAAACAAACACGAAACTATTAAAATAAAGTTTGAGGTTGATGTTAATCCTCCTATTGGAGCAACTTTTGAAACAAAATTTGGTTTGTTGCCGTCACCGTATCAAGTAA
>JAZNMA010000025.1:0-3818 GCA_045579345.1 Christensenellaceae bacterium
CTAAGTCGCGAAGATATGACGCCCAAACATTATTGCTTGATGGCATATCAAAAAGCATTGCGCCTTGTTCGCAAATACGCCAATAAACAGTTAGCCAATCCTGCCGAGTAAGTTTAGAAATGGCGCGTATAACACAATCGCCAACGCGCTTACCACTAGGATTAGGATTAAAAAATATGTAACTCATAGCCGAATATTAGCACGAAAGGCGAAATAAAAAAGCTACAATTTAGCTACTTTATCATAGATTTTAGCTAAAGATTTTCTAACGTAAGATTCACAGTAATTAAGTTTTTCTGCGATTGAACAAATAGAAAACTCCTGTGCAAAATGTAAATCTAAAATTCTAATTTGCGTAGGAGTTAAATTAGCCGAGTGAATCAAATTGTTAAATTCATTGCGCGTTGCGGTCTTTAAAGTTAGTCGCGCCATTTTTCTTGAATCATTCATAAAGCAAATTCCCATCATAAAGTTTACCGCCAATATTCAAGCGGTCGGTGTATTGCCACATAAAGCCTTTAAAAAAATCAGTATGATAATATTGGGCGTTCCAAACAGGGCAATGTAAAGACTTCCAGTCAATCAGCTGGTCAAGCCAACTGTAACTTGCGTAAATACCGGCGTTAAGTGGTTTAATGTTATTAAGGAAGGCGCGGCAAATATCAGTAACGTTACGGCGGGTGAAGTTAAAATCGTGATAAGACTTATAACCGTCGCCATCTTCCACATCAAAAAATACAGGCAACTCTAAAAGTACGCCTGTGCTGTCGATAAGCCATTTGCAGTATTGCGCCTCTTGTATAGCGTCGTCCGGCGTCAAGGCGTAGGAGTAATGGTACGCGCCGCAAATAAGCCCTGCGCGATGAGCTTGTTCAACATTGCGCTGAAAAGTTTCATCAAAATGTTTCTTGCCGTAAGAGGAGCGGCAAATAGCGAAGTCGTAACCAGCGGCTTTAATTTGTTTCCAGTCGATATTGTTGTTCCAACTGCTAACGTCAATGCCTTTCATTGTGATTCACCTCCGCTTGTTTGGATTGAAGAAAAGCAACTTGATAGCGCAATTCTTGAACGGCAGATTTTAAATCAGCAATTTCTTTAGCGTGATTTGCACCGAGACTGTTAATGGCGTCTGTTAATTTGTCTAAACTACTTCGTACTTCCCTTAATGTGTCAAGACAGATAATGGCAGGAACGCCAACGGTACTTGCAAATTGCGGGGAAAGAAAATCCATAGAATCATCTCCAATAAAAAAGACGCCTAAGCGTCATTCAGAAAAATTTGTGGTTAGCATCAAACCATAAGATGTGAAAAACATTTAAATCGACAAAACCAATAAGCCGTTCCTTGCTTGTCAATCGAAGTGAAAAAACTTTTTCGTACATTTCCATATATTCCAGTCGAATGCAAAATCACTTCCTAGCAGTAGAAATTTTTTTGAGTTTGCGTAGGCGATAGTTGAGCAATCCATCATCAATTTCTTTTAGGTTGCCATTTTTTAATAAGTAAAGTTTGTAATCGCGGAAATAAGGTTTCTCGCCGGGGTAATACATTTCATAAAAATCTATCCATTTAGTATCAAAAAAATGCCCCTGCAATCCATTACCGATTAAGTAACATCCATCTGAAATTTTCCCAACCAAATTAAAACCGCTAAAATCGTCAGGTAATTTACTTGGAAGTTCTATCCTTTTTTCATTGTCGTAAAAAGCGTTTTCAAGTGTTGTGTCGAATATACGATAAGAGATAGTTTCAATCCACCCACCGATACTACTGGGGTCGTCTGGGTGTTCGTCTCCGTGCCCCACTTCATAAGTTACTATTCTACTTTCAACATTTAATCGGCGTTTAAATCCATCTGGCATATCAAAGAAAATTTCCCCGCTTGTAACAGTTCCCGAAAAGCCCGTATTACTGTTAAAAGTTTTTAAACCGCCATCAACATTGCTATCCTCAACTACTGCACTGAAACTAGCGTCGGGAAACAAAACAAGAAAACTGGGATATTCATTAAGCGCAAATTCGTAAGTAGTGATTATTTCTGAATTTTTTTTAATTAAGACGGTATTTTTATCTTGATATTCTTTTACAGAATCTGTCTTTATGTGTGCTGTTAAAAGTTCACCATCGGTAGAAATTTCGGCGTCAACTACTCCCATTGTATGGAAAGTTTGTAACATTTCTGTCGAATTGAAAACCTTAGCCCTTTTGTTATTATTAACAAATCCTGTTATATACCATAATTTTTTGTCGTCTTCGTCATCTGAATTTAATTGCACAGGTACGCTCCAATTATCATCGACAATTTTATATTTTTTAAAATTGCCACGCGCATCAAAATAGCCGCGTAAATTATGAGTAACAACAGGAATACCGCTCGGCTCGTCATCGAAGATAACAGGTTGCGGCTTATTGGCAACGTTACCAAAAATAATTTTGCCGTCCGTCCAAACATAATCGCCCGCTTTGCAAGGATAATTGGCGGCGAAAATTAACCGCTTGCCTGAAGTATCAATAGCGTAACCTGCGCCGGTAGATTTAATTTGAGTTTTATAAAAAGCCATTTAAAACACCCCAACAATAGCGGCGAAATTTCCTGAATCAGGAACAAGGCAAGCAACTTTACTGCCGCTAGCGAAATAAGCATCAATAACCGGCTCGAATCTAAAAGTTTTACCGCTTGTTAAATGTACTTTTTTTCCCACGACAATTCCCGTCTGTGCCTTGTTAATATTTTTAGGTATTTTTGAATCAACGTATTTCATAATAATACTTTGCATTTCAGAAATAGCTTGATACTTTGACATAACAACTCCCCCTTTTTTTATCTAATACCAACGCACTAATTCCAATGACTGTTTGTTTACGATATTCTCATCTTGAGTAACGTTATTAGACTGCAGAAAATAAAAATTACCGTTAAGAATAATTCTGTCTCTTAAATCGAAAACGTGATTGAAGTTATACACGTCAAGCGAAATAGTTTCTTGAATCCTGCGATTAAGCCATTTTAAATCATTTGTTATACTACGCGCCTTAGCGTCGCTGACGGGGAAAGACGAATCGTAAAGATATACTTGTTCAAGTGTTCCCGTAACAGTAACAGGTTCGTAATTGTAGCCGTAAATTTTATATCTTTTGCCGTCAATGTAAGTATAAAGTCCACCCCAAATGCGGTTGCCATTTTCGTCATATTCAGTTTCTTCTGATTGAGCTTCCGCCTCGGCAATGCTTTTATTTTTAGCGTCGTCATATGGAGTAGGTCTGTCATCACGTCTTGCGGCTGTAGTAACACTGCCGTTAATAGTGCCGTCATCACTCGCGCTGGTAACGTGCTGTTGCCCTACGGTTGTATATTCGTGATGAATAGTTTTGCCGTCAACCCATACCCATTTACTAACTGCTGTTTTTGTAATATTGCCTTCATCATCTACAGATTCTGAAACGGAAGTCTCCATTTCGTATTCATCAGTTATTTCATTGTGTAATAATTTTTCGCCCTCTGGGGCGTCTTTATGTACTGTACCTGCTATTCTATGACCGTTTAACACAACATACTCGTTTCTAACAACAACCAAATGTGAAACAAATTCACCTGCCTCAACACTTTTAACGCTAAAATCGCCACTAGTTGTTTGTGTAGTGGTTTTTATTATATCGTCATCTTCGTCGTATTCGTACCAAACGTCAGTAGTAACATTGCCATCTTCGGTGACAACGTGTTCAGGTAAATGGCGTTCAGGTTCATCTGGCTCTTCATCATCATCTGGCTCTTCATCATCATCTGGCTCTTCATCATCATCTGGCTCTTCATCATCAT
>JAZNMA010000026.1:0-2150 GCA_045579345.1 Christensenellaceae bacterium
AGGGAGGGGATTTGAAGTAGCGTTAAGAAACGGTAGACACCTACCGTTTTAGCGGTGACCGAAGCTTTTTGCAAAGCATAAGTTGGAGATGCCCGTAAATTGCTTTGCAAAAAGCAAGAAGAAATCCCCTCCCCGCAACCAGAAAAAATAACGGTGGGCAAATGCTCACCGTTATTTTTTTCTGTTATGAGATGAGTTTGTATCCACCCTGACCTTCGGAGAAGGGAAGGGGGCGAATAGGAGAAGCGCGTCCAGTGGACGAAGAAGCGAGCCCATGAGGTGGCCGTGGTCGAGAAATCGAGCTAAAAGTTAGCGAAGATTTATCGGGTTACCACAACAGGGCAATGAAAAATCCCATCCCACTCCCGCAACCACTAGCCGTCTAATTTGAAACATGAAAAATGGCAAAAGTTAGACGGTTTTTTGTTTTAAATTATTAATATGACAAACATTTGTCATGATTTGTGTTATAATTAAATTGAAAACAAAAAGGAGTATGCTATGCAAGAACCACATATTCACTTAAAGGATAAGCAACAGGAAATAAGGATAACTATTTTAGAAAGAAAAGAAAATCAGCCATATGGAATGGATGATAACGATTTTTTGCCTGTTAAAATTGAATATAAAAGCGAAAAGGAAAGCTTTATAGAAGAGCTTGTATATCTTGACACTTATGAATTGGTTTGCTTTTATTGTTCATTAGATGACATTTCTATAGGCGCTATTGTAGAACAAGGCTTTTCTTTTGCAGAACCATATTTAAGTTTTGTGTTAGAGAATATAAACGGTAAAATATTATTTACTCTATATTACAAAGAAAACGAAGAAGATAAAGAAAAAACCGTAGTAAAACAGAAGTTTAGCGAACAGCAATTTAAAGAATTGATTAAAAAAGTTCATCAAGGTTGTAATTTGTGGATTGATGATAGCGAACTAATAGAGTTTAGAGAATACTTGGATGATTTAGAAGACAGTTATTATGAGGATAGACTATCTAGATATAGAGTAGCTGAAGTAGAGTTTAAAAATAGTGGTAAATTTTATTGTTATTTATGTGAAGATGAAAGTATAAAAAAGGGTGATTTAGTTGTTGTTCCAACTTTTTTTGGTAAAGATACTATTGCTAAAATCATAGGCATAGAGTATTTTGATGAAGATGATTTGCCTTTTCCATTAGAAAAAATGAAAAAGGTAATTAAAAAATACGTTAAGCCTTTATCTAAAAAAATTAAAATTTGTAAATGGGATATAACCGAAAGTGGCTTTGGGTTTGAATTATTAATAAACTTTGTGCTCCAAAAAAACAATAAAACGGAATTTTCTATTAAAGATAAAAATGCTTACTTTAATGTATATTTAAACGAATATAAAGATATTTATTTAGACGTATATAAAGCAATGTTAGAATTGAAACCAAGCGAAATTAAAATCACTAAGGGATTGTGGTTAACGGCTGAACGCGTGTTGCACGTCGGTTTCGTTGAAAAGAGAAAGAATCTAAAAAATTTATTCCTTAATATTTTAGACAAAGCAAAAGAACTAAAAATACATTGGGTGGGAATTCCTTGCGTGTTGGAAAAATATTGTGGAATTAGTCCAAAAACCATGTTCAAAATTGCGTTAAAATCAGTAAAAGAGTGGATTATTCAAAATGAAAATTATGATATGGAAGTCTTATTCTGTTGCCCTGATGAAAAACTATATAAAAAGTTCAATAAAATATATTTTATAAAACAAAAAATAGTCCTATGCGATTAAGGAAATATAATCGCAATAAAAGCGTTAGAAAATTTCTAACGCTTTTTACTTTATGGTTCTGCTGGTTCACCACCCGTGCAACCACTGAAAAAGTCAGTAAATCACTAACGATTTACTGACTTTTATTTTTTGTGTTTTTTGAAAAACAGGGTCGTAAAATTCAATTTTGCTACGAATTTGTGCAAAGAAACGCGCAAAAGTGGGTCTAAATCTCGTTAAATATCAATAAGTATTTATAAGTATTTTTCTAATGAAAACAGGGTTTGTTTTTTTGCTTACTAAAAAGTACGGCATCAGAATGGTCGAGCTGTTTTTTGATAGCAATAAGATTGATGAACTACGATTTATCAACAGCGAAAAAAGGTTGAAATATACTGTGTTTTTGTTGT
>JAZNMA010000027.1:0-6000 GCA_045579345.1 Christensenellaceae bacterium
TGCTCTTAACACTTCCCGTCAACTTATCATAATTGCCGATTATCTCCCCAAGCCCAAGGGAATTGACTGCCTCAATTTTTGAAATGAGTTCAGTCATTTGCGTATCGGTACGCAAATCTTCGGGAATGTTGTTGAGCGTAAAAATATCCTCAACGAGTTTTCGGGCGGTTTCAAGGTTCAACAACGCATCGGAACCAAGCGCACTGTCAAGGTCGAACGACTCTATTTTGGCTCTAACGCCTATCGCATACTCAATAAGCCCGTCCGCCTCATTGGTGTCATATTTATCGAGTCCGATTTCTTGGCGTATGGCGTCGGCAATGTTTTTAATTTCTTCCTCACGCATTTTGGCTTTCGTAATCATAAAATTGGTGATAGTCGCAATAATACCAATTCCAAGACCAATCGCCAAACCCGTGGGGCCGGCCGCTGCTCCAAATAACGCGGTAGCAACTCCCGCGCCACCCATTGCGCTAACCATAGCGCCAACAACGCCCTTTGCGAGTCCGCTTTCATAGTCGCCTTTAGCGAGGTCTGCGCCAGCACCCCAACTTAAACTCACGCCCGTAAAAAGCAGCGACAACCCTATGGCAAGTTCAAGTTTACTAACAGCAAGCCCAAGGTGGCGCTTGAGCGTGTTGGCTATTAACGTTCCTGCAAACGCTCCGATAATAGCTAAAACAAAAGCGCCCTCAATTTTACTTGCCAACCCCGAACCAAAATCCAAGACCGCAACAAAGGCGTCGCCCACTATTGTCCCAAGGCGGACTAATATCCCGCCCCAATCAATACCTTCGAGAAATTCTGCTATCTTTTCTCCGACTTCACGCCATTTAACATCTTCCAAAAAGCCGATAATGAAATCCATTTTTGCTTTAAGCGAGTCGGATATAAGCCCACCCAGGTTGTCCCAATCAAATTGAAGTACAAAGTCGTTGATTTTTTGGGCAATAGCGGAACCCGCCTCGTTAAAGTCAGCGTCGCTAAAGAACTCTCGCGCCTCTGAAACAGCCTTATTGATTTTCCCAGCTATTTTTGAGGCTAAATCGCTTTCTTTTATCCATTCAACCGCGCCATTGAACCCGCTCGCAAGGGCGCTTCCCCAGCTCTGTTTAATCCTCTCCGCCATGTTTTTAATGTTGTTGTTGACTTCAACCATTTCAAACATTTTGGAGTAATCTTCGGCGTCAGCCCCACCGCCGCCTTTGTTGGGTTCAATAACATTCAATTCATCAAAGCCAAGTTGAAACGATTTTTGGGCTTTGTTCGCTTCTTCGGTCGCCTCCGCATACTCTTTCGGCACCTTAATCGCCTTTTTCCACACATCGGCGCCCGTCAGCGCGGCAAAAAGCTGATTGACCATGTTTATCATTTCAACAATGCGGTCAACCGCATAATCTATAGCGGGTGCAAAGGCGTTTACTAATGGTGTAACAACGGCACCCAACGCATTGTGGAGGTACAACATTGATGTAGCTAAGGTGTCAAGCGACCGCGCAAATTGTGTCCCTGTTGCCTTACTGAATTGATATGCGTTTTGTGAACCCTCTTTAAACCCGTCCGATATGCTTTTAATGACAACTCGGAATGTGCGGTAAATAGCAATTCGGACAAACGATTTAGAAAGCGATTGCAACGTATTGGAAACAGACTGTAGATTTTTTCTCAGCCTATTAAACGGATTAAAAAGCGTTTTTATTTTTTTACTAAACGCCAACGTTGCGGCGGACGCTCCGTTTAATGCCTTGGTAAAATTATTGAGAGCGCCGCTTGCTTCTTCTGTAGCGGATTTAGCACCACTATCTTGCCCCGTTTGTTGCATGGCTGAATTGATGGTCTGTATTTGTTCTACAAAACCATCCATTTTGCTCATTACCACTTCAAGCGGCTTGAATGTGTCCGCAAGACGCTTAAACCCATCTAATGCTCCAGCTTTTTTTAATTGAACATTAAGGGTATGCAACTGTTGAGCCAACCGCCCTAATTGAATATCAGACGTAGCCCGTTTAAGTTTTGATAGTGCGGTCGCAAGCCCATTTATCGCGCTTGACGCCTTTTTGCTTTCGCTCTCTATTACAATTTGAAGGTTAGATATTGTGGTTCCATCAACCATTATGACACCCCGTTTTTACTTTTTCGTTTAGAAGCGTCTTGCATAGCCGTAAATGTAGCTATAGCCTTTTTGCGTTCTTTACCCGCTTGAGCTTTCTTTTCGGCTTCCGTGAGAGGTGTAATCCTATACGGCTGTTCGGGGTATTTTTCTTTTTTGCCACCCTTCTTGCCAAAACCGTTGGCAAGCACCACCGAAAACGCCTCATAATTATATAAGCCTTGCAACCACAATTCTTGATTTCGCGCCTCAACCTTCAACTCATGCGCTCTTGCATATATCGGCAAATCCTCTGTACAACCATCCCAATACGTGGGGGCGGGTACGCCAATAGCTATATACCACGCCGCCCATTCGTCCCAATCAAGCACAGCGTCCGCGTTTGCCTCTGTTTGTTGCCTATCGGGGAGGGGGTCAGAGGTTAATCCTCCACTCCCCACTTCACGTTTCCCCCACGATTAGTTATCTCGTCGATGGCACCCGCCAACATTTCGCCAAGAACCTTAGTAAGCTGGTCGGCGTCACCCTCGTCATCATACCCATCGGGGGCGTTATCCATTTCACGCGAAAGCGCCTTATATATTTTCAGTTTCTTATCTCTCGGTACATGAGGGTGTTCTGCATAAAATGCCCCACAAAACAATTCTTCGGGAGAGGTAATCAACATTTCGTCCATTTTTCCGAACTTAAATCCCTCGCGCTCCATCTTTTTCAGCGAGCGGGGGGTGAACCTCAAGGTGTAATTTACGCCATCATACTCAAACTTAATTTTCTTACTCATTTTCGCTTTCTCCTGTCATTTTTTAGTTTATGGTATAGGTTTAGGGGATTTGATGTTATCGCCTCCCCTGTGTGAAAAATTAGGTAGACGCGGCGGCCCAAACAGGCTCACCGGTGGGGACAAAGTTCGCAATATTCTCAAGAACCTCGTCAACATCAGCGCCACCAAAGCCCAAAGTAGAGGGTTCGGCGGTGTAATAAAAGCTATCCATGTCGGGGATTTTATACTCTACCCACATGGCGAGACCCGACGCTTTAGCGGTATTATATGCCGCAAGCAGCGCGCTCCAATCGGTGCGGAAGTCCTGGTAGTCATTTACCGTCAAACCGATAGCTCCGCCAGGGTCTTGCAAGCCGAGAATATAGGTATGAAAACGGGTTTTGTCAAGCGTGGTGCTCTGCAAGGTGTTAACGTCGGTGCCAAATTCGGGAATAGACTTGACGCCGCGTATCATGCTGTAACCCGTTTCGGGCCGCGTCCCTGCGGTGGTCTCAACGGCCCAATTTACAGTTATCCCTGCGGTGGACAGTTCAATAGCCATATGTTTCTCCTTTACTATTATTGGCGATACATCTGATATACGATATCGTCACCCGACGCCCTACCTCGGTTGACTATCGCCTCATATCGCATAGTTATCCGATAGATAGTCCTATCTTCGTTGGGAATTTGCCCTCTCATGGTACGGGTGAATTTCATGTTTTGCATCTGCAAATCCACAAAATCAGCTATCTTTTTAGCCACACCCTTTTTCCCAACAATGTTGTTGGTGTATATGTTGACCGTGTACATCACGCGGGCATTATGCTCGATAAGTTGCTCATCTTGTGTGCGCCTGTAAGTGTAATTATCATCTTCCACAACGGTCACACACGGGAAGGAGCTTGGCGCGGGTACATATTCACCATATACGGTTAAGTCGGGGTATTCTGTTAAATACTGCGCCCGCAACGCCGTGGCGACGGTATTGAACACAATATTTTCAATATCAATCATTTGGCGAACACCTCCCGCGCTATTTTTAATAAACGCTCGCGTATTTCTTTTTGGGCGTGATACATGGGCATTGCGGCGGGGTTGCCGTGCGTCACTACATACCCATCGCCCGATCTATATACCCATCTATCATTTTGTCCTTGACCCGCGCCGTATTCTCCGATGCCCACCACGCCACTTGGACGGGGCATTGGGTACGGGTCGGAGGGGTTATAATGAACACCCGCACCAAATTCAATAAAGCACACGGCTTGACCCGACGCCAAGATTTTATATCCCTTTTCGGTTTCTTCAACGGTCACAACAACATCATTTATGCCGTCGTACATGGCCCCGGAAAATCCCACACTTGCAACATTCAATCCCGCCTCGGCGCACCGTTGGGCGAGTAATTTGGTTTTGCTGTCTATCCACTTTGTATAAGCATTAAGCTCCTTAATGGCCGCATCTATGCCAGACGGGGACAAAGAAACTTTTATGCGCCTTGCGTTCACGATACATTAACCTCTCTAAGCGCATATACAATAGAGTTAATAGACTTTGCCACTTTCACCACCACATAATTATGCGGGTCGGATTCGGGGTCTGCGTTAAACCAAATTATCGTGTCCTCTTGAATAGGGCAATCCATATCGCAAGTGCAAGTTGTGTGTGTGTATGGCACATCTACGCCAAACTGTTCAAGTTCAGTAGTGCCTCTCGCCGCAGATACATTCATATCCATTTGCACGGGGGGCGAATATTGCACAGCGTATTCACCCGTCATGTTTCCATATTCGTCTGTAAGGGCGGTTTTCCCCTTATACAACGCATAATACAGAACCCGTTTGTTCCGCTCTAACGCCCTCATTTACATCACCTTTGCATACGGGGTCAGCCGAGAAAGAATATCCTCATCATCCACACTTCCATAAGAACGGTTAATGCCGTTTTCATTGTGATGGGTCTCTCCCTCGGCACCCCTTCGCAAAATAAGCCGCGACGCCAATTCGCATTGGGTCATTAAATACTCATACGGGATAAGCGTTTGTGTCGAGTCAAACGGATATATCCTCATAAGCATTTTTTGGGCGGCGAGCTGGAGATACACAGATATGGCATCTTCGGATATCCTTGCCGCCTCATCAGCGCCTATTAAGCTTTGTACGGTTGATATCATTTCTTGGTCTGTCATTCTGTGTACCTCCGTTGATTAGTGTTTGGGCTTTCTCCCGCGCTTGGCGGGTTCAACCCTTTTCTCCGTTGTGGGTTCAGTCTCTACCACAGGCTTCTCCGCCACCGCCAACTCGACATCTTTTTTTATGTCGTGCTTCGTAAAGCCGATAAGCAAGCCTTTGTCAGTCATTCTCATATCATTTACCTATCTTTCTTAGACAGCAGTAGCGCCGCGATTGAGATAAATGCCATTGACCTTGTTCTCAAGAACAAAGGTATCGTGAACAATTCTGTACTGATAGAGCCACGCGTCGGCGGTAATGTTCTGCTGCGGGCTGAACAGCCTGGGCGAAACGTGTTTGATGACCTGAGCAACGGCAGAAGGATGAACCACCATGAAGTTGATGGGGAACGCGCCACTGGCAGGCTCAAAGCCACCAACCTCCTGGCCGCCCGTCACGCCGTCAAGCAGGGTAATGCCAGTGTAGAAACGAGCCTGCGGCACACGGATAACCCTCATGTTATCAAAATACTCGATGGTGTGGTTAATGCCCGTCTCATCGTTGGTAACAAGGCGGGTAACCTGGTCGCGCAGATAGCGATAGGCGTTCTCGGACACAAACAGAATACGCCCATCTTCGGGAACCTCAGCCTCAGAAAGCATATACTCAGCCTCGCTGATAAGGTTCGGGAGGTTGACAGCAGAGGTCAAATCAACAGGGGTTCCCTGCTGAATGCCTGCGGTGCCGGCGATTTTAGCAAAGCGGTATCCGTCTATTTCGGGAATGACGTGAAGGCGGGTAAACTCGCCGCCCATGGTGCCAAGCGCCATGCCAAGGGTCTCGTCATTATCCATAACGTCAATGAGGAACCCTCTACCGCGATCCTGCGTAAGAGTAAGGTTCTCCCAAGAACCCGTGGCGTTACCCGTCACAAAGCCCTCGTTGCGACGATAATT
>JAZNMA010000028.1:0-4943 GCA_045579345.1 Christensenellaceae bacterium
TAAAAGTTAATTTAATTATCAAAGCACCAACAGTTATGTACGAAAAGTACACGCCTGTCGGTGCTTTTCGTTTGCCTTGTCTTGCTCGCAACTAAGCCCTTAAAACGCAACTTGAGATATGGTTGTTTGTGCGAGCCTAGCATAACTCGTTTCTAACCCCTTAAAATAATATTTACTTTAAACATCAAAGCACCGTTAGTTTTGTACGAAAAGTACACATCTAATGGTGCTTTTTGTTTTATATTATTAGCATATTGTTTTCGTTTTGCTTTACGCCTGTTGCAAGAGCGTAAAAGTCGCTTGCTAGAACGTCTTTTTCAAAACACTTATTAGCACTCTTTTTGAGTTTATAAAGGTCGCTCTTTCTAGTGAGTACGGGAATTTTACTTTTTTCGCATAATAGAGAAATCATACCTTTACTATCCGCATTTACCGCA
This sequence comes from Christensenellaceae bacterium, assembly GCA_045579345.1. Taxonomy (GTDB): domain Bacteria; phylum Bacillota; class Clostridia; order Christensenellales; family Borkfalkiaceae; genus UBA1259. The sequence goes on from JAZNMA010000028.1 coordinate 438, forward strand.
AGGACTTTTGCATAGAGTTTGTTTTGTAAACATTCATCAACAAAGCTTTTATCAATATTAAGTAAACAAGCTGTGAGTATTCTGCGTATACGAGTGGAGGGATAGCGTTTAGTGGTGACTTTTTCTACAAGCTTATCTACGGCAAGGTTGTCTTTTGAAAGAGCTTTTATGCGGTTTTCCAAACCCTCCGTACAGTCTGCTATTTTTGCCATATCGCATTCAGGAGTTGCTAACACGCTCGACATAATCATCTTATCGAACGCGAAAGGATATTCGTTTATATCCTTAAAAGAATATTTCGGCAAGCATTTTTTAACTTTTTTCTTATTACCCTCTTTTATGGCTAGGCGGATACTCGACGCGCTAGTAATTCCCTTCTTTAAGGTTAAGTCGTTATGGTCGCCCTCGCGGAGCATAGGATATATGTCAATTTTACTTTTATTTTTAAGTATTGCTTTTGTGTATTCTAGTCCCAAGATATTGTTAGGCGAGGCGATTAGCGCACTGTTAAATTCCTTTTTGTAAAGTTCTTTGACTGTTTCGAATTTTGCTTTTGCTAAAGAGACGCCCTTTTCAAGTTTTTCTTTAAGTATTTTTTTAAACTCTTTGCTCTCGTCAAGCATTGCGCTTGCTAAAGAGTAATATTCTTCACAACTGCCACTTTCCACGCCAAAACATATCCCGTCGACCACGCCCAAGGAATGTAATAGGTTTATTGCGCCGGTCGCAAAGGTTTCAGCGTTGGCGGTAGCAAAAACGGTAGGGAGCTCAATTACTAAATCCGCCCCCGCTAAAATAGCGTGGCGAGCGCGCGTAAACTTGTTTAGAAGCGCAGGCTCTCCGCGTTGTGTGAAATTACCGCTCATTAAAACGATTATTCTTTCAGCATTAAGTTGCTTTTTAATATAGTTGATATGCTTAATATGACCGTTGTGTAACGGATTATATTCTGCAATCAAAGCGCAAATTTTCATAAAAAATCTAAAAACCTCAAACTATTAATTTACTTTTTTAAATAAATGTTGTAAAATAAAAAGGTCAGTTAATATTTTACAACATTTTATGCGATTTGCAAAATGAATTCAAAGAAAATTTAAAAGGAGACGCATTTATTATGTCCAACGTTTTAGAAAATATTAAGATTAAAGCTTCTGCGCTTTCTAAGTGCATCGTTCTTCCCGAAGGTGAAGATTCAAGAGTAGTGGTTGCCGCTGCTGAGGCGGTTAAAGAAAAACTTGCAAAAGTTGTTCTTTTGGGCAACCCTGACGAGATTAAGAAAAACAATCCCCAAGTTGATTTGACGGGCGTAATTATTATCGACCCAGTAACCAATGAAAAAACCCGCGACTATGCAGAAATTCTTTTCAAGGCAAGAGAGGGTAAAATCAATAAGAAAACGGGGCTTCCCGAATATGCAGACGTGGACGCTGCAATAGCTAGTATCTTAAAAGATTATACTATGTACGCTGCTTTAATGCTAAAGGCTGGCGACGTTGACGGGTTAGTTTCTGGTGCTTGCCACTCAACCGCTAATACTCTTCGTCCCGGTTTACAAGTAATTAAGACTGCGCCCGGAATCAACACCGTTTCAAGTAGTTTCATAATGGTTGCTGACCGTGAAAATAAATATAATCCCGACGGTGTTGCTGTTTTTGCAGACTGTGCAATAAATATTGAGCCGGACGCTCAGCAAATTGCAGACATTGCAATCTCTTCTGCTGAAACGGCTAAAAATATTGCAGGTATTGAGCCGAGAGTTGCTATGCTTTCATTCTCAACTATGGGTTCAGGCAACGACGATAAGTTCTTTAAGTCTGTTCCTAAAATGCAAGAGGCAACCAAAATTGCTAAAGCTGCTGCGCCCGACTTAAAGCTCGACGGTGAATTCCAATTTGACGCGGCAGTTGCTCCAGAAGTTGGCAAACTTAAAGCACCCGATTCACCGGTTGCAGGAAACGCAAACGTATTCGTATTCCCCAATATTAACGCTGGTAACATCGGATATAAAATTGCTCAGCGTTTCGGTGGATACATGGCTCTTGGCCCAATTTGTCAAGGTTTTGCTAAACCTATCAACGACTTATCTCGTGGCTGTAGTTCAGACGACGTTATCGCCGTTATAGCTATTACTGCACTTCAAGCTCAATAGTGATAGACTTTTTCAGTTCAAAAGTAAAAAAAGAAAATATTATAAAAGGGAAATATAAATATGAAAATTTTAGTTATTAATGCAGGTAGTTCTTCACTTAAATATCAGCTTATCAATATGAAAGATGAAAGCGTAATCTTGAAAGGTGTTTGTGAAAGAATTACTTTTACGGGCGGTATTTTAACCCAAAAAACTTTTGACGGTAGAGAATGTGTTATTAAACAGGATATGCCCACCCACAAAGAAGCAATGGAATTAGTCTTAAAGGCTATGCTTGATAAAGAAAACGGCGCACTTAACAGCGTTGATGAAATCAGTGCGGTTGGCCACCGTGTTCTTCACTCTGCAGAAGACTTCCACAGCTCTGTGGTAATTGACGACGAAGTTATTGCAATCTGTGAAAAGAATGCTGAACTCGGACCTCTACATATGCCTGGTAATATCGCGTGCATTAAGAGTTGCCGTGAAGTTATGAAAGGCGTTCCTATGGTTGCTGTATTTGATACTACTTTCCATTCGACCATGCCCGCCAAAGCATATATGTATGGTATTCCTTACGAGGTATACGCTGAACATAAAATTAGAAAGTACGGTTTCCACGGCACTTCACATAAGTTCGTAAGCCAAGAGACAATTAAACTTCTAGATAAAAAAGAATCTAAAATCGTTATTTGTCACTTAGGAAACGGTTCTTCAATTTCCGCAGTTAAGGACGGAAAGTGTCAAGATACTTCAATGGGCTTTACACCGCTTGAAGGCTTGGTTATGGGAACTCGTTCAGGCGACATCGACCCGGCGGCGGTTGACTATTTAAGAGTTAAACTTAACTTAAAGCCCGAAGAAGTTGTAAACTACCTTAACAAAAAGTGCGGTGTGTTAGGCGTTAGCGGAATATCTAGTGACCTCCGTGACCTAGAAGCTGCTGTTGCAAAAGGTGACGAAAAAGCTTTACTTGCTCTTGAAATGCTTGCTTATAGAGTTAGAAAATACGTGGGTAGTTATATCGCAGTTTTAGGCGGGGTTGACGCAGTTGTATTTACTGGTGGAATTGGTGAACACTCTCCCAGAATTCGTCGTTTGGTTATGGAAAACATGGAATTCTGCGGTGCAAAATTCGACGAAACTAAAAACCAAGAATATTCTAACGGAATCGGCTATATCAATGCTGACGACAGCAAGGTTAAGATTATCGTTCTTCCTACCAACGAAGAACTTTCAATCGCAAGAGAAACTAAGACTTTAACCTCTAAAATTTAGAATAATACCTCTTTCAGTTAAAAAAGTAGGTTTAAATCGTTGACAACGGGCGATAAATATTATATACTTGTATGGCTTAATTAAAGTAGGTGTATTATGATTATAGACCTTAGAAAACTGAAAAGAAGCGGAAAAGACCAAACAGATTTTTTCTTCGACTATCAGCCCCAAGCGGAACTTGTCGACTTGCCGTCGACAGAACTTGTTACTCCGGTAAAAGTTCAGGGGAAGTTGATGCTCACTGGCGAGCACAGCGCTTTTGTTGAAGGCGAAGTTGTTTTCGGAATAAAAGGGGAGTGCACTAGATGTCTTAACGACACGCTAAAGTATTATCCCGTTAGTTTTGCCGAAGCGTTGGAAGTAGACAATGAAGATGGGTTTTCTATAAAAAACGATACCGTTAATTTAGCGGAAATCGTGGACGAATTAATCCTGATTAACCAGCCCATAACCTTTCTTTGCAAGGAAGATTGTAAGGGAATATGTATGGGATGCGGTGTCAACTTAAACGACGGCGAATGCAAATGTAAAAAATAATAGGTAGGTAAAAATAATGGCAGTACAAAAAAGTAAAACTTCTAAACAAAGAACTAATACTAGATTTGCACAATGGAAAATTTCTGCACCTAATCTTTCGGAATGTCCTCAATGCCACGAATTAAAAGCATCACACAGGGTTTGTCCTAAGTGTGGCTACTATGATGGCAAACAAGTAGTTGACGTTTCTAAGAAAGAAAAGAAAGACTAGTTTTTAAGATTGAACAAAAACGATAAAGCACGCGATTTATATTGTCGTGCTTTTTGACTTTTAAATAAACTGCGGAGTGGACACCCACTCCGCAGTTTAAGTTTTTATTTAAAATTCTTCTATTCCTAAAAGATAATCGGCAGAAACGTCGTAAAGTTTACATAAATATACTAATTGTTCATAATTCAATTCGTAAATCCCATTTTCAAACCTACTGTACTGCTGTTGCGTCATTAATAATTTTTCCGCAACTTGCTTTTGTGTATACCCGCAGATTCTCCGCGCTTCCTTTAAACGCCTACCTACCTCATTTTTAAGACTCATTTTTTTACCCCTTACTATTACTCTTACT
>JAZNMA010000029.1:0-3546 GCA_045579345.1 Christensenellaceae bacterium
CTGTTTGCAAATACTTATTAAAAGTTTGGAATACCAATATCTAACTCGGTTGTTGTCTGGTCCTCTGTGTACGCCGTTGCAATCGCTGTTGCTGTGTCAAATCCGTTATTGTGTACGTCATTGAGTACATCACGGATTAAAGGCAATACGTTAGTTTTAATTTGTTGCTCGGTTAAATTACTCTTGGGTTTAGGTAATTTAATATAAGCCGTTTTTGTTGCGCCTGTTTCTGGGTCTGGGTACTCAATACCAACAGCTAAAATATTTGTTACTGTAACTTTGTCCGCCATTGTGTTTTAATCCCCCTCTATTCGCTGTCCATTACCTCGTTGACACTTACTGCAGTTATTAATACCGTGTCTACATAGTTATTAGTAATAATGTTGCGCAATGAGCGCATCGCGGCATCAACTTGTCTGTAAGTTGCATTTGGCTTTACTGTAAAATTTTTGCCTGTTATGTTGGTCTGGTATTCGTTGCCAAGCTGATCAACGGATTTCAAATAAATTGCATTGACGTTGCCGATTGGGTCGCCTGCTGATTGTGCCATAACTATACCTCCTAGAAAATATAAACACGGTTTGTAGTTGTTATCGTGGCTTTGTCAATCCCTATCCAGTTTGCGCCGCTCTTGCTCTTAAGTTTAGTTGACAACTCGCCGCCGCTCTGGGCGTTAAAGTTACGGATAATATTTTTGATATTGGGATTGACTCCGGTTTCTGGGTTAATGTTGTCAATGGTTATGGTCGTTTTTGTATTGTCTGCAAATACGGTGCGAACTGATAACTTTGTAACTGCTGACATTTACTATACCCCCCAAGTTACTTGCATTTGATTAGTTGAGCTGTCTGCCTGCCCATTCGCAAGCGTCAAGAAAAAATTCAAAACGTCGGTATTGTCTTGAAGTGAGTTATCGGCGTTCGCCTGTTTAATTGTAAATCTTTTAGTAGTTGCTGCGGGTGTTCCTTCGGCGGCAATATAGCCATTCTCGTCTACTGCTACATTAACTTTTGTAATGCCTTGAGTTGCTGGCGTGTAGCCCGTTTTCTCCAGTGCCATATTTAACTGCTCCTCTCGCTTTAGTTTAACTGCCAATTAATAACGGTTAATGTTGTCCCCTCCCAGATAAGTTCCATAAATCAGATTAGGTACCCCTATTATATAAGATAAGAGTAATTTTTTTCAAGAGGGGGTATAAACGTTGTTGTAATGCGGGTTTGCGCGTTTTTGTTTGTTATAATTTCTTATAACATTTGTTATAAAATCCTATACTTTTTGTTTCATTTTTTTTACACTATTTGTAATAATGGTAGTTTGTCAAGACTTAATTTTTTTATATTTTTTATTTGACTTTATTTATATCATTTGTTATAATTAGATTACTCAAAATGTTAAATTAAAAAAATTCAAATTTGGGGTTAAATTTTCACACAATTCCCCCAAAATTTTTTAAATGAAAGGTGGTGATAAAATGATAATTTTTGCTGATACGGCTATTGGAGTACGTGCAATTAGTGACCAGTATATTTATCAAATAATCCAGTCTGGCAAGATGTTAAGTATTGGTTATTACTATACTGCTACTAACGACACAGATATAATTAACATTAGGTATACGAATGAAAAGGCGGCAGTTGAAGCAATGAGAGGATATTTTAAAGCTTGTAAAAACAATATTGGAGCATATTATTTCAAGGGGGTATGACAATGGATAAGGATAAAAAAGAAAAGGCAAAGGGAGCAAAATCGGCAGTACAGTTGAAAGAGTCGGAGTATTGGTTGCGTTGCGATGAAAATGGCAATGTTGTCGATAAGGAAGTAAAGCGCGTTGATGTAATGATTAAAGAAATCCCGCGTGTCGGCTTCGCCATAACCTATTTAACGTCAGTAATTAGTATGATTGACAGTATTGGAAATAAAAAAATGCAGGTCGTCAAATACCTGCTTAAAAATATGGATTCAAATAATAAGCTGTCTGAAACTGTGAGAGAGATTGCAAAAGGCTCGGAATGTAGCCTCAAAACAGTTAATGATACTCTTAAAATTTTAGAGGACGCAAATATTATTGCCCGTAAAACTGGTACTGTTATGCTCTCACCGAAACTGATGCACAAAGGCAACGCCCAAAAAGAAAAAATCTTGATGACAAAGTTTGTTGAAGTTGGCAGAGAAGGCAACGCAGAAAAGAGAGTTGCTGAAATCAAAACTGATGGCGAGCCGACTCTGCTCCTTGAGGAGAGTTAAAGAAATGTTTGCTTTTATAGAATTGTTTAAATTGCGTAGACGTGCTAAAAAGTACGGGTTGAGGATTATTGACGGCGGCAAAAAGTACGGTTATTTTATTTATGACGAAAAAGACCCTAGCAACCTTCTGCCACATTATCACGCCGGAATTATAACTATTAAAGATGTTAAAAAGTTTCTTGACTTTTTAGACGAGAAACACGCTTGAACATTTTTTAGACTGGGATAATTTTGAAGTGTTTCCCAGTCTTTTTTATTAGCTCTCGTCTCTCCAACCAACGCAGATATTTTATCAAAGTTGGGCGGCTGATGCCGGTTTCGGCGGCGAGGTCTTTTAATAAAATTGTTTGGTCATCGTGAATGTAAATATATTTATAAATTTTATCAAGATATTCGTTAAAAAATTGCATTTTGCGACAACCCCCTTTCGGGTTTACTTTTTAGTAAAATGTCAAAATGTTAGGCTTGTCGCCATTTTACCCTTCTGCTTTGCTTTTTTAGGGTGGTGGGTGGGGTTGGTGGGACGGATATAGCCGCGCCGCTGGGTGCCGCATTTTGAGCCGTTGTGCGCCGCGTGCGCCGCCGCCGTTGCCCTTCCTAGCTTGAGCCTAGCAGTCCCTGATATACCGAATTAGGGGCGGGTGGTCGGGGGTTGCGCCGCTCTATTTTAGCCACTGATTAAGCTGGCTTCTCTTGCGGCGCAGGTTAGGCGGGATTAATTAGCATATTTTTTTTAGTTGTGATTGTTTCGGCGGTTTGCCGCCGTGTAGGAGGCTTTTTTTCCGCGCAAGGACGCGCGGGGGCGCGGCATAGGGCAGCGACGCAGCGAAGGATAGCAAGGAACTGCCCGCGCCGCGCCCTAAATATTGCAAATATAACACTGCGCCGCCGAAAAATTTTCAGAAGGCGCGTAATTATTTGCAGACTATACAGGCGGCGCAGGGGTGCCTTTATTGCGCGCGCAATAAGGCACGGGGATTGGGTGGGGGTCAGGGGCTGGCAAAAATTATAGGGTTGTTAGGTTGTTATCTGTCTCGTTACCTACGCGGCGGCACAGGCGGGCTCGGAGCGCGGGAGCTTCGCCGCGCCGCCGCGCTTAAAAAGCCAAAAAAAACAGCGTTTTCAAAAGTGCAGACCGTCTGCACTTTTTAGTCAATCGCGCTGTTTGCAAATACTTATTAAAAGTTTGGAATACCAATATCTAACTCGGTTGTTGTCTGGTCCTCTGTGTACGCCGTTGCAATCGCTGTTGCTGTGTCAAATCCGTTATTGTGTACGTCATTGAGTACATCACGGATTAAA
>JAZNMA010000030.1:0-6245 GCA_045579345.1 Christensenellaceae bacterium
GGCGTAATAAATATAAGCTCAATCTCCGGAAAATCATTTTTTAATTCTTTTAACGTGCGCAGGCACAATCCGTCAAAATCACCATACCCACCTAAGTAAAATTTACAGGTGGGATTTTTTATTATCTCGCCAACGAGAATATTTTTAAGTTGTTCTTTTACATCTTCATTAAACGAACAGTTAGAATGTCCACAAAAGGTAATTATCATACATAGCCTCAATATGTAGATTTGCCTACATATTATATCAAACCGTTTAGCAAAATAGCAAGCGTTTACGTAGGTTTAGCTACGTATATTTAGAAACGCAAACTGTTAAACTTATATGTAGATATAACTGCGTAGGAGGAATGACGCATGAACGTATGTGAAGCAACAGCTAAAAGAATAAACCAATTATTAAAAGAAAAGGGGATGACTCAATACAGATTAGAACAAAAGTCGGGTATATTACACGGAAGTATGGCGTGTATTATGAATGGACGAAACAAAACGGTAACATTGAGTACGATTTATATGTTGGCAAGAGGTTTTGATATGTCGATAATAGAGTTTCTCAATAATGAGATTTTCTTATCAGAAGATGTTGATTTTGAATAACGATATATAGTAAAGTCGGTGGTTTTTACCATCGACTTTTTTAACTAAACAAGCACAAAACACTAAAACGCTTAGTGTTTTGTGAAAAAACAGTTAAAACACACACTTTTTATACCTAAAATGCTTTAAAAACGTTGTTTTTTCTACGGAAATTATGCAAATCAGGTATAGTATTACTAAATATTAACCAAATCTACACAAACCACTTGACTTTTGTAGTGTTTTATGTTAAAATGGTTAAAATTAGTTTTGAGGATATATAAATGGCAAAATTTATTCCTTATACGTTTACAAAAAAGGACGTAATAGGCAATTTTATAAATGATAAACAATACGAAAATTGGATAGCGGGGCAGGTTCGTTCTAAAAAAATTGTTAAAGTTCGCAACGGGTTATACGTTCACGTTGACGTGTCGGGATATCCGCTTACTACAAAGTTTGAGCTTGCTACAAAAATCGCTGAAGATGCTTTCGTGTGCTATCATTCTGCCTTTGAATATTTTGGCGTAGCTAATCAAGTTTTTAATACCGTAACGGTGGGTAGTAAAAAGCGTTTCAACGATTTTACTTTTGACGATATCGACTATGTTCGTAAACCCGCTAAGCACGACGTTCAAATTATGAATATAATAACTGCTGCAGTTCGTGTAACGTCTCTTGAACGAACAGTTGTTGACTGTCTTAACGATATTGACGCAGGTGGGGGAATCGACGAAATCTTAAATGCGCTTGACCAAATACGTGTTTTGGACGAGAATAAACTGCTTGAAACGTTAAAAGCTTACAATTCGGTATTCTTATATCAAAAAGCGGGCTACGTTTTAGAACATTTTAAAGACAAATTTATGTTGACCGATTCGTTTTTTGAAGAGTGTAAAAGCAAACTAACCAATCAAATAAAATATTTTTTACAAGACGAGTATAAAGATATAGAATTTAATTCTAAGTGGAAACTTATGGCTCCTAAAAATCTTAAATCTCGTTTAAATGGTGGATATTAATGGAATTTTCAAGACAATACTTGATAAGACTTGCCCAAGAGTCTAACTTCATAAAAGATACTTTGGAAAAAGTTTTACGTCTTTCTGAAATCCTAAAATTTATAAATAGCGACGTTGTTTTTAAGGATAAACTTGCGCTTAAAGGCGGAACGGCAATCAACTTAACAGCAGTGGAGTTTCCGCGCCTATCGGTTGACATAGATTTAGATTTTACGGTAAACGTCGATAGGGAAGAATTGCTCGAAATTAAAGAGAAGTTCAAAAAGCGCCTAACCGACTATATGTGGCAAGAAGGTTATTCTCTTGCAGATTCTCGTGACCATTTCGCTTTAACGTCGTTCTTATTTAATTACATTAACAACGCAGGCAATCGTGACAATATAAAGGTTGAAATTAACTTCTTGGATAGGTGCCACGTTTTACCGCTTGAAAAGAAGAAAATTTTAACGAAAGGCATTGTAGAAGATTTTGAAGTTTTAACCTTAAACACTATTGAACTCTATGCAAGTAAAATCAACGCCCTTTTATCTCGCGCTACGCCAAGAGATTTATATGACGTTAACGCCATGATAGAAAATAATGTTATAACCGATACTGAACTTTTAAGAAAATGTCTTGTGTTTTATAACGCTATCGGTGGAGACTATGATATTCAAGCGTTATACTATAAAAACGTTGAAAGATTAGATTATAGAAAGTACAAAACTCAATTAAAGCCTGTTATATCTAAAAACGATAAGTTTGACATTGAAAAGGCAAAAGAAAAAGTTCTAGCTTATGTAAAGAATTTACTTGTTTTAACGTATGGCGAAAAAGAGTTTTTAGATAAGTTAAAAGACAAAACCTACGCGCCAGAACTGTTGTTTGATGATGAAACGATTATATCGAACATAGCTCATCACCCAGCAGCCTTATGGCGCATAAAAGAAAATAATAATTAGATTTTTATGAATAATATGACGGGATTTGTTTTATTTAACATGCTAAAATCAAGATGATGGCATGGTCGAGATTGTGATAAACATAGGAGAAGTATTATGAGAGAACAAGAATGTGTGCCTTTTGCGCCGGCGCTTATAGAATCTATGAGATCGTTGGGATATTCATTCCCATCGGCAATAGCAGATTTGATTGATAATAGTGTCAGTGCAATGGCAACCGAAATTAATATTCTGACTAAACCGAGTGCAAGTCCACATATGATTATTCTTGATGACGGATGTGGAATGAGTCGAGATGAATTGTATGAGGCTATGCGCTACGGAAGTAATCCTCTAGTTGAAAGAAGTGAATGTGATTTAGGACGATTTGGTCTTGGGTTAAAGTCAGCTTCTTTGTCGCAATGTAAAAATTTAGTGGTTATTAGTAAAAAGAATGGAGAAATTAACGCTTGTTCTTGGGATTTAGATTTCATTGCTCAACGAGGTGCGTGGGTGTTAAAAGTTTTTTCCGAGGAAGAATTAGACCATTTTCCAGAAATCGAAAAGTTAAAAAATATGGAACATGGAACCTATGTTTATCTTGATAATTTTGATAGGATAAGAGAAGGCGCTGCTGTTTTGCATGATACTTTTGCAAAAAATTTAGACGATATGGTTAATCACTTGTCGTTGGTTTTTCACCGTTACCTAGAAGATGGGTTAATAATAAAAGTCAATGATTTACAAATAGAGCCGAAAGACCCGTTTTTAAAATATCATAGAGCAACTCAAAGAAAAAGAGAAAGTTCGTTTTATATTCATAACAACAAGATAAGTTTACAACCTTATATTCTTCCGCATTTATCAAAGCTATCGCAGGAAGATTTAGATAAAGTTGGCGGAAAGGAAAAATTGAAAAATGAACAAGGTTTTTATGTTTATAGAAACCGTCGCCTAATTATTTGGGGGACTTGGTTTAGATTAGAAAGAAAAGATGAATTAAGCAAATTGGCTCGTGTTATGGTAGATATACCAAATTCTCTTGATTACATGTGGTCGATTGATATAAAAAAGAGCGCAGCGATTTTACCAGATGTTATAAAGAAAAATATGTATAACGCTGTTTATGAATCAGTTTTAAGTAGCGAGTCCATTCATACTTTTAGGGGGAGAAAAGAGAAAAAGACTGACGAAATTGATTATGTTTGGGAAAAAATTAAAGTTAGGGAAGGATACGAATATCAAATCAATCGAAGTATTCCACAATTAAAAATTTTGGAAGAGACGCTTGATGATAGGCAAGTAAAAATGTTGAACTCTGTAATAGAGTTGTTAGAAGAGGCCTTTCCAGTTACAGCGGTGTATGTTGATGTTGCAAAAGGGAATATTGAAGAAAAACCGCCAATTGATGATGGGTATATAGACAAGCTTTGGGAAGGATTACAAACTCAGATAGAATATGTAAAGCTACACAATCTAGATGTTGTTTCGTATTATAATATGTTTTTAAAAGTTGAACCATATTGTAATTTTGTACAGATAAAAAATATGATTAAGGAAGAATTGAAGAAATATGAATAATATACAAAAAATATTAAAAGATATGGTTGTTGTTTCTTTAAGTAATGAAGAGATTATTGAGGAAACCTATATAGATAAATTGGTCGATGAGATTAAAAATCTTCCCATGTTTTCAACATTAACGCTTCAAGACATTGATGAGATAAGAGCTGTCATAAAAGCAGATTTCTCAATTAAATTGGACAAAGGTCATTTAATTGAAGAAAAAGGACATGAAAAGTGGTTCCTTGCAAAGAAAGCAGATTTGGAAATGAAATATTGGGAAAGGTATAAGAAATATCTTTTGTCAGATAAAGGATTTTCAACGAAAGTCGTTAATACTATGGATGACGTTCTAGATACTTTAACCGATTTGTTGGGAGACCCTACAAGAGATGTTTCTTACAAGCGTAGGGGCTTGATAATAGGGGATGTGCAATCTGGTAAAACCGCTAATTATACAGGGCTAATTTGTAAAGGTGTTGATGCTGGTTACAAGGTGGTAGTTCTTTTAACAGGAACAATTGAAAAATTAAGACAGCAAACTCAAAAAAGAATAGACGAAGGCTTTGTTGGAGCAGATAGTGACGCTATGATGAAAATGAAGGAAGATGGACAAATTATTGGTGTCGGAAAGTATGATGCCTCTATTCGTCCTATGGTGCTTACATCAACAACAGATGATTTTAAAGCTAAGAATGCTACAAATCTTGGATTCGATCTTAGGAATATAAACGGTTCAGTAATTTTTGTTATAAAGAAAAATTCTGCAATCTTAAAGAGATTAAATAAATGGCTTAAAACATTTAATCAAAACGGTGAAAATGCCATCGATAATTCAATTCTTTTAATTGATGATGAGGCGGATAATGCTTCTATAAATACAAAAACACAAGACGAACCTACGGCAATCAATGGGCAAATTCGTGAACTATTAAAAGTTTTCACCAAATCAAGCTATGTTGGTTTTACAGCTACCCCGTTTGCTAATATATTTATTGATCCAGATAATTACAATGATATGGTGGCGGAAGATTTGTTTCCAAAAGACTATATTTATTCATTAAATGCGCCTTCAAACTACATAGGGGCACGTAATATTTTTGATTCTTGTGGGTCGTCAAAGCATATGCTCGAAGAGATAGATACTAGTGTTAATAATGTTCATAGTATAGCAACAATTTTACCTTTAAGACATAAATCTACGACAATAGTACAAAATGTACCATTTGATTTAAAGAAAGCTATCGCTACTTTTATGCTTGCTAACGTAATAGAAGATTTGCGAGGAATGAAAGGCAATCATCGTTCAATGTTGGTAAATGTTAGTCGTTTTACAGCAATTCAAGAGCAAGTTTCAGACTTAATTAATGAAGTGCTCAAGAATATTCAAAATGCGTGTAAGTTATATTGTAGAATGCCTGCGGAGATAGCGCTAGAAGATGAATATATTTCCTTGCTAAAAGACACATATGAAAGCGTTTATGGCGATGTGGGTTTTGAGTGGGAAACCGTTCAAAAAGAATTGCATAATTCAGGTGCTGGGATTATTGTCCAAACAATAAATCAAAGGAATGGAAAAAATTTCAACTACGATATTTATAAAGAGGGTTTACGCTTAATTGCTGTAGGCGGAATGAGTTTGTCCAGAGGATTAACACTTGAAGGTTTGGTTGTAAGTTATTTTTATCGTAACTCTAAAATGTATGATACATTGATGCAGATGGGACGCTGGTTTGGGTATAGAAATGGTTATAGTGATATATGCCGAATTTGGATGTCTGAAGAGAGTATAGAATGGTATAGACACATTAGCCAAGCGACAGATGAATTGCGGGAGGAAGTAAAAAGATATGAAGATACGGGGCTGACTCCTATGGATTTTGGTCTAAGAGTTCGTTCTGATATTACATCATTATTGGTTACCGCTCGCAATAAAATGAGAAGCACAGAAAGTCGTGAATGTGTGATTAGCTTAAGTGGGGTATATATAGAAACACCTGAAATATATTCTGATGTAAATAAAACAGAAAAGAACTTCAATGCGGTTAAATCAATGATAGAAATATTGAAGAAAGAATCGTATAGTTTGGATAAAAATGAAAGAAAAGATACAATTAAATATGGATATAAGGATATCCCTACATTTTACATATTAGATTTTC